>DVIY01000199.1 GCA_018710915.1 Candidatus Gallacutalibacter pullistercoris | reverse complement strand
ATTCACTGTCCAAAAGAAAAACATTTCGATACTGCCCAAAACAGCGGCGGGCGTTCTCTCTCCTGTTATTCTGACTGGAATCTGTTTTCTTCTCTTTCTTACTTGTGGGCAAATTTTGCCCCATACAAGGGGAAGATTCCAGCCCATCCATTGGGCAGAACTTGCCCTCTGGACGGGAAGAAAGCTGCACCTCATCGGGCAGTTGCAGGAAAATACGGTTTGCCCGGTTCCAGCCCTGCCGGACGCGGATAATTAGTCCCGCATTCTCCAACTCGGCCAATGCAGCCTTGACCGTTCGCTCGCTCCGGTTCAGGTCATTCGCTATCTGCCGGATTGTATAGATCACATAGACATCCCCATCCTCCGACACCCAGCCGGATTTCTGGGAGAGCTGTGTGCGCCCCAGCAGCAGGGCATAGAGCAGTTTGGCATTGATCGAGTATTCTCCCCGAAGGATAAACCGGGGCAACGGCACGAAAGGCGGCAGCGGGGTATCGGTTTTGTAGTAGATGGTACATCACTTCCTTTCTCCGGCGCAGGGCAATTAAGGCGGGCGGTTGGATCGTTTGGAGTGGTAATGTGGGCAGACGATCACCGCAGCACGGAAACTTTGTTTGCAGTTGTGGACGCACCTGCGGCACAAGGCGTTATAGGCGATGCGTCCTCGGTCATTCAGGAAGAACGCCCATTCTTCTTTTCGTTTTTTACCCATACGCGGCATAGTAGGACCTCCTGTCATTACAGTTCCTTTCGCTGGGTCTCTTTGAGCAGCGACCAAATCTCGGCTTGCCGTTCTTTCAGCTCCGTAACATCCTCAGCGTAGAGATGCCCGGAGCTGTTGATCCGGCGGCAAATCTGGTTGATATTGCTGGCAGCCCGGCTTACGGCTGCGGCCAGCTTTTTCTGCTGGGTGTAATCCACCTTGATGATGTAGCCGTCAATCGCCATCTTGCGGAGATATGCACCCATGTTCCTGGTGCCGAGCAGCGCCATCTTGTTTTGGATGAGCCGCCGCTCCCGCTCGGTGACGCAGAACTCGATGCGGATCGGTCTTGTGCGTTCAGCCATTGGATATTCGCCTCCTCAAACTCCAACGGACAATTTTTTGCGGATTGGGGGGGACACTCGAAAAAATATCCCCTTTCATATTTCAACGGACAGTTTCGGGCAAAAACTTGGTACCTGCTCAGAAAAATTTCCTTTTACTTTACAACGGACATTCTTTTCGCCGATTAGCGGGTACGGCAGGAATAAAATTTTCACTCCATAAATTAGTCCCTCTCACTTTACAACGGACAAATTTTTGCGAATTGGGGGGTATCCCCAAAAAAATCTTTTCACTTTACAACGGACATTTTCTCCGAGAAAAACAGGGGTCTGCCTGAAAAAAGTGAAAATAAAATGCTCCCGGCTTTGGAAAAAGCGGAAGCATCATGTTCTGCGGATATGAGATTTGAGAGAACAGCAAGCACAGCCGCTGTCCGTACACAGCGGCGAAATGAGCGTTCCGGCCTGTCGGCCAGTCTGCTCATTTGTTCTTGTTGGGAGCACCCAAACCCCTGCTAATTCGCAAGAAAAATTGACTTGCATCATAATATCAACTCTGATTTTATCTTAATGTTGCCAACGCAACCGTTGACTATCATCATGATTTTAGATATACTATTATCAGGTTGTTATTGCGAGGTGAGCGGATGGACTATATGGCGGAACTCGCTGCGATTGCGAATAAAAACGGCGGCATCATCGAAACCAAAACAGCGGCGCAGCGCGGCATTTCCAAAGCAATGCTCTATAAGCTGTGCAAGGCGGAAAAGATTCACCGTATTGTCAAGGGGCAGTATGTGCTCCCGGAAGATATGCAGGACGAGTTGCTGTCCATTAGCCGCCGGTCTGGAAAGATTATTTTTTCCCATGAAACGGCGCTGTTCCTTCACGGGATTTCCGACCGGACACCCTTTGAGCACACCGTAACCGCGCCCTCCGGCTGCATCCCGTCTGCGGCCATCAAAGCGGAGTGCAAGGTGTACTACATCAAACCGGAGCTGTTCGAGCTGGGCAAAACAGTGCTGGAAACTCCCGCTGGAAATCCCGTTCCCTGCTACGATTTGGAGCGCACCATCTGCGATGTAATCCGCAGCCGCAACAAGATTGGGACGGAGACATTTTTATCGGCGCTGAAACAGTACGCCGCCAGCCCGAAGAAGGACTTGAACCGGCTGGATGAGTATGCCCGTCAGATGCGGGTGTCGGGCGTACTGCGCCAATATTTGGAGGTACTACTGTGAGCAATGCCATGAGCCTGAAAGCAAAAATCCGCAACATCGCCAAGCGGAAAAATATCCCGGCACAGGTCATTTTGCAGAACTATATGTTCGAGCGGCTTCTCGTCCGCCTTGCGGCCTCCACATATAAAGACAAGTTTGTGCTGAAAGGCGGAATGCTGGTAGCGGCCATCGTAGGGCTGGACAACCGGGCGACGATGGATTTGGACACAACTCTAAAAAACCTGCCCCTGACCCCGGAGGCTATCCGCAGCGCACTGGAACAGGTGTCCGCCGTGCCCTTTGATGACGGCGTGACCTTTGAGGTTGGTAAAATCTCGCCCATCCGGGAGAATGATATTTACGGCGGCTATCGGGTGATGCTGAACGCCCATTTTGACACGCTGATTACTCCGCTGAGCATCGATGTATCCACTGGGGACGCTATCACGCCTCATGCGGTGCAGTACCAATTTTCAGAAATTTTCGATGACGAAAAATCCTACGAGCTGTGGGCATACAACATCGAAACCGTCATGGCGGAGAAGGTAGAAACTATCCTGCGGCGGGGTGTGTTCAATACCCGCCCCAGAGATTTTTACGATGCGTACATATTGGCAACCACGCAGAAATTTGATAAGGCTGTGTTTACCGAAGCGTTGAACGCCACCGCAACCCATCGCGGCACCGCCCAGCAGATTGTGGATGTGCCTGCCATTTTGCACAACATTGAAACCAGCCGAGAACTCAAATCCATGTGGGAGAAGTACCGCAAGCAATTTGCCTACGCCGCCCACATTGAGTATAGCCAGATCATAGATGTGCTGAAAACGCTGGTTGGCTGACAGTGAACTGCACTCGAAATTAAGATGCCCGCAACACGGTTCGGGTTCGATTAGACAAAATACGGCCCTTCCGATACGGGAACTCCTGGTGGAGCCAGATATACACCTCCTGAAGGTCGATGCTGGAAAAATATTGAAAGTGAATTTATCAAACAGCGTGATGACGGGCGTATATGGTTTGGTGCTGATGGGATGGGAATCCCTCGCAGAAAAACTTATCTATCTGAGCGCGAAGGAAAAAATGTTTGGACTTGGTGGGACAACAAGAGTGTTGGGCACACACAAGAAGCCACAAAAGAAATTTCTAAGATATTTTCGACCCCGACAGCTTTTGACTATCCTAAACCTGTGCGTTTAGTACAGCGCATTATTCAAATTGCCACATCAAAGGATTCCGTCATCCTTGACTCCTTCGCCGGTTCCGGTACCACCGCCCACGCAGTCCTCAACATGAACAAGGCCGACGGCGGGCACCGCAAATTCATCTTGGTAGAGATGGAGGACTACGCCGACAGCATCACTGCCGAGCGGGTGCGCCGGGTCATCCGTGGCTACGGTGAGGGCAAGAACGCCGTGGAGGGCACCGGCGGCAGTTTCAGTTACTACGAGCTGGGCGATTCGCTGCTCATCGGCGAAAACCTGAACGAAGCCGTAGAGCCAGAAAAAATCCGGGAGTACATCTGGTTCATGGAGACCAAGACACCCTACACGCCCGCCGCCGGGGACAACCCCTATTACCTCGGCCAGCACAACGACACCGGCTATTACTTCTACTACGAGCCGCAGCGGATCACGGTGTTGGACTATGATTTCTTGGCTGCCGTCACCGAAAAAGCAGGCGGCACCGTGATTTACGCCGACTGCTGCTCCATCGATGACAGCAAACTGTCGCAGATGGGGATTGTTTTCAAGAAAATTCCCCGCGACATCAGCCGCTTGTAAGGAGGCGACATACATGGAACTGAAAACCTATCAGCGGCAGGTCATCGCCGATTTGAACCGCTATCTGGAATTGCTGGGCGAAACCAAGGATTATATCGCCTCCTTCCGCCTCTTTTGGCAGGAGAAGGGCGCGCCCACGCTGGGCATCTATCAGGATGTATTGCCCGGCGTTCCTAACCTCTGCTTCAAGGTGCCCACCGGCGGCGGGAAAACCTTTCTTGCCTGCAACGCCGTCCGGCCCGTGTTTGACGCGCTGCCGTTCACCAAGACAAAAGCGGTGGTGTGGCTAGTGCCGTCCGATGCGATCCTGACGCAGACGGTCAAAGCCCTAAAAGACCCGCGTCACCCATACCGCCAGAAAATCGATGTGGATTTTGGCGGGCGTGTGGAGGTCTACACCAAACAGGAGCTTTTGAACGGGCAGAACTTCAACCCCACCGCTGTCACCGAACAGCTCTCCATTATGGTGCTGTCCTACGATTCCTTCCGTGGGCGGGGCAAGGAGGGATTGAAAGCCTATCAGGAGAACAGCAACCTTGCCGCCTTTGCCAAGGCGCTGGGCGCACCGG
>DVIY01000198.1 GCA_018710915.1 Candidatus Gallacutalibacter pullistercoris | reverse complement strand
ATGTGACAAAGCGTCAAACCAGAGTGGTGAATTGTCCGTTATTTGTCCGTGAATCCCAGCACAAGCTGTAAAAATAGGGTACACCCTATCTTTACATTTCAAGCAACCGAAACGTTTTCGTCACAGTCTGAGCCGGCAGGAAACAAAAGAAGAAGGCGCCTTAAAAGTGCGGCGTCCCTCATAACCCGGAGGTCGCAGGTTCAAGTCCTGTCCCCGCAACCACCAAGCACGTTGAAACGTCGGTTTCAGCGTGCTTTTTCTTTTGCTTTCAGAGCCAATCTTAAAAATTTTGAAGTTTGCCCCCAAATTGACCCCAAAACGTAAGCGTAAAATAAACCGGTGCCTTGCCAGAAGAGAAAAACTCTGCCACACTATAAGGGTCTAAGGAAGTACACAGTAGTATCAGATAGTATTCAAGACTCTGAGATAGTGAGGTAGCGGCATGGAGCAACTGGAGAGTTTGCAGAGAGTCAATCGGCAGCAGCGGCTGGCAGAATGGAGCCGGCGGGTGGAGGCCTGCCGGAGCAGCGGGCTGACAGTAGTGCAGTGGTGCCAGGAAAATGGGATCGCAGTATCCACCTATTTTTCCTGGCAGAGGAAGGTGTTCCAGGCCTTGAAGGAAGTCCAGAAGATAACCTTCGCAGAAGTGCCGGTCATGGAGGCTTCTCCATTCCCCGGGCACGTGGTAGCATCTCTGGAAATCAGCGGCGTGCAGATCCAAGTCTACGAGGGAGCGGATACGAATACGCTGCAAGCACTGCTCCAGGCGGCGAAGTCATGCTGAACGATTTCAACTGCAGCTGCCCCATTTACATTGCATGCGGATACACGGATCTGCGGCGGGGAATTGACGGACTGGCCGGCATTGTGCAGTCTCAGTTTCAGCTGGACCCCTTTCAGAAAATGTTGTTCCTGTTCTGCGGCAGAAGACAAGACCGCATCAAGGGATTGTACTGGGAAGGAGACGGATTTCTCTTGCTGTATAAACGGCTGGAGAACGGAGCGTTCCAGTGGCCGCGAAACAAAGACGAGGTGCGGCAGCTAACGCCGCAGCAATACCGCTGGCTGATGGAAGGACTGAAGACCGAGCAGCCAAAGGCAAACAAGGCGGTGTCTGGTTTGAGCATTCTCTAAAGCCGAAACGTGGCGAAAACACTGGATTTTTATGCGGTTTTGTGGTATGATTTTCCCATGGAAAACAAGAAGAACACAGCCACAAACAACCCGGAAATAGTGACCCTCTCACGGGCGGAATATGAATCTCAGCAGGCACAATTGACTGAGTTAAAGCTCCAGAACCAATGGCTTCTGGAGCAGCTTGGCCTTGCCAAGAAGCGTCAGTTTGGCAAGTCTTCCGAGCGGCTCCAGGAGGGCCTCATGGACCAGCTGGTTCTCATGGCCAATGAGGCGGAAGCTTATGCCTATGGGACCAAGAATGCCACAGAGGAGCAGATGAAGGTGAAAGCCCACGCCCGCAAACGGCAGAGCGGCAACGTGCTGGACATCGTGCCGGAAGGAACCCCCACGGAAGTGGTGGAGCACCGGCTTTCCGAAGAGGAACGCATCTGCGATGCCTGCGGCTCGGTGATGGAGGAGATTGGGAAAGAAGTCCGCCGAAGCCTGAAGATGGAACCGGCCCGGTTCTGGATTCAGGAAGATGTGTACTACACCTACGCCTGTAAGCAGTGCGAGTCGGAGACAGGGGAAGGAAATCTGCGGAAAACACCCAAAAAGCCCACATTCTGCCCTGGCAGTTTTGCCTCTCCGGAGGCAGTGGCCCACATTATGACCCAGAAATTTGTCATGTACTCGCCGCTGTACCGTCTGGAGCAGGAGTTTCAGAGGCAGGGCCTGAAGCTGTCCCGGCAGACCATGGCCAACTGGATCCTGCAGGCCTCGGACACTTGGCTGCGGCCTGTGTATGACGCACTGCACCGGAAGCTGTGCCAAGAAAGCGTCCTGCACGGGGACGAAACCACACTGCAGGTGCTGAAGGAGCCGGGCAGGACTTCCACCAGCAAGTCCTACATGTGGCTCTACCGGACCAGCGGCTGCGCGGAACAGCCCATTGTGCTGTACGAATACCAGCCCAGCCGGAAGGCGGAGCACGCGGAAGCTTTTCTCAAGGACTTCTCCGGATGGCTCCACGCGGACGGCTACCAGGGCTACCACAAGCTGCGGTCGAAGATCCGGGTGGTGGGCTGCTGGGCTCACGTCCGAAGGAAATTTGACGAGGCGTTGCAAACACTGCCCAAGGACAAACGGCAGGGTTCTCCGGCGGCAGTTGGAGAGTGCTATTGTACCAAGCTGTTTCAGCTGGAGGAGATCCTTTCTGAGTTGACAGCAGAAGAACGCTATACCAAGCGTCTGGAACTGGAAAAACCGGTTCTGGACGCTCTGTTGGCGTGGGCTGAGGACGCCAGTGTCAAGACGGCGCCCAAGTCTGCCCTTGGCAAGGCGCTGCACTATCTGCGGGAACAGTGGCCTTATCTGGTGCGCTATCTGGAGGACGGCAGGCTGGAGCTGTCCAACAACCGCGCAGAGCGCAGCATAAAGCCCTTTGTGATGGGCAGGAAGAATTGGCTATTCTCCAATACCCCGGCCGGGGCCCAGTCCAGCGCTGTGATTTACAGTCTGATTGAGACCGCAAAGGAGAACGACCTGGATCCTTACCGCTATCTGGTTTGGCTTCTCCACAATGCACCTGAGCGGAGCCAAAAGGATGAGGATTGGCCGGAATTTTTCCTCCCTGTGAATGCACCGAAGGAATGCAGAAGCTAAAATCTAATGGAATCCCTGACCGCCATCTCAAAGCCTGGCCGCTGAGGTGGCGGCCTTTTTTATACGCCCGGAGGTTTGACAGTTACCCCAAAACGAGCACGGCCGGCGCTTTTTCCACGAATTCCGCCGTTTTGGTTGAAAAAACCGGAGCCTTGCCCGAACTGCATGGTTCATAGGCAAGGCTCCGCCCTCCTTCAAACTCCTGTCGCAGCAGTCCCTAAAGGTGCGCTGCTCAAAAAACTTGCCCAGCTAATTGGGCATTACAAAGCCGTCGCCCCGGCAGCTGGCCCCGCGGCCGCCTGGTCGGCCAGCTGGACGTGCGCCGGCAGTGCAGTTTGTCGGTTATGCAGCGGGTCAGCGGAATGGTCCGCTTGACAACAGTGAATCAATATGGTATCCTCATCATACAATAAGGATGATAGCTTGCTATCTCCTTTGGGCTGATCGAAAGATCCGGGTCCATCGAGGGCGGGGAAGTTCCCCGCCATTTTTTATGCAAAGAAACAGGACGTGACAAGGTGAAAGAGCTCAGCATCTTTATAGATGAATCCGGCGATTTTGGTGAATATGAACAGCATTCGCCCTATTACATTATAACGATGGTGTTTCATGATCAGGCGATTCCAATTTCCGAGGCGGTTGCCAGGCTGGACCGGGAACTCGATTATATAGGGTTGGAACGACACTGTATTCACACCGGGCCGATTATCCGCAAAGAAGAAAACTATACCCTCATGACGGTGGATCAACGGCGAAGGATTTTTAACAAAATGCTTGCATTCATCCGACAGGTGGATATTCGGTACAAATGTTTCTCGATTGAAAAGAAGCATATTCAAGATGGTGTGGAAGCATCGGGAAAATTG
>DVIY01000197.1 GCA_018710915.1 Candidatus Gallacutalibacter pullistercoris | reverse complement strand
CTGCCGCAGATACTGCTTGATATATTTTGCGTATATTTCAGCTACTATATTACGCTGGTCATTCGTATCTCTGATAAAAGCGAGCCTTATTGGAGCCGGATTATGTACATACAGGCGTTCCATACCATTATTCCGTGGTCGCTGTTGGTGTGTGTAATTATTTTTGCCCTTTTTCGCTTTTATCGGATTATGTGGCAGTTTGCCAGTGTGGATGAATTGGTACGCGTAGTGCTGGGCGTCACGACGGCGTGCGTACTGGTTACTTTAATGGGATATTCACTGCTGGGTGAAAGACGATTTCCAAACAGCGTGTATTTGGGCGCCTGGCTGCTTACCATGATGTTAATCGGCGGCAGCCGTATGGCATATCGCATGTTTCATAATGCGAAGAGGAAGGTCCGAATGGATGTTCCAAAAGAAGAAAAAATTCGGGTCATGGTGATTGGCGCCGGTGAGATGGGCTCGATGGTCATCAAAGAGATGCAGAATGCACCGGAAAGCCGTTCGATTCCGGTCTGCGCGATTGACGATGATACAAGTAAGAAGGGGATCCGGATTCATGGGGTCAAGGTTGTCGGCGGCCGGGAATCTATTCCGCGCATGGTGGTGCGCTATGGCGTTGATCAGATTCTGTTTGCCATTCCTTCTATGAAAAACAGTGAAAAGCAGCAGATTTTAAGCATCTGTGCAAAAACCGGCTGTCAGCTGAAAACCCTGCCTGCTTTGTACGAAATGGTAGAAGAAGGCGAGAATGCCCGCTATCCCATTCGGGATATTGATATTCTTGACCTTTTGGGAAGAGACGAGATCAACCTGAACGTAGAAGAGATCAGCGGCTATTTAACCGGAAAAACTGTGCTGGTTACCGGAGGCGGCGGTTCCATTGGTTCTGAGCTGTGCCGCCAGATTTCCCATTTCCATCCCAAACGCCTGATTATCTTTGATATCTATGAGAATAATGCGTATGATGTTCAGAATGAACTTCTGATGCGTCATAAAAATTTAAACCTGGAGGTTCTGATCGGTTCTGTACGCGATAAAAACCGTGTAGACCATGTCTTTGAGGTTTGCCGGCCAGATGTGGTTTTTCACGCGGCAGCACACAAGCATGTCCCTTTGATGGAATTGAGCCCCGGGGAAGCGGTGAAAAACAATGTTTTTGGCACGCTGAATGTAGCCCAGGCAGCGGATCATTACGGCACTCGCCGAATGGTTTTGATTTCAACTGATAAGGCTGTAAATCCCACCAACGTGATGGGAGCAACCAAGCGGATTTGCGAACTTATTATTCAATATTACAGCCGCAGAAGCGCGCATACGGAATTTGTGGCTGTGCGCTTTGGCAATGTCCTGGGCAGCAACGGCAGTGTGATTCCGCTGTTTAAAAAACAGATTGCCTCTGGTGGACCGGTCACGATCACTCATCCGGATATTATTCGGTATTTTATGACAATCCCAGAAGCGGCCCGGTTGGTGATTCAGGCGGGAGGCATGGCTAAGGGCGGAGAAATTTTCGTTCTGGATATGGGGAAGCCTGTAAAAATTCTCGATTTGGCAAGAAATATGATTCGCCTTTCCGGTTTTGAACCGGATGTGGATATTCGTATTGAATATATCGGTTTGCGTCCCGGTGAGAAATTATATGAAGAGCTGTTGCTGGACAGCGAAGGAAAGTGCGAAAAAACCAAACACGATCTGATTTACATCGGTAATCCGATTCCGTTTGATGAAGAAACCTTTTTGCAGGATCTGGAAAAATTGCGTGCATGTGCAGGTGTGGATAATGTCAGGATGATGGAATTGATCCATGAACTGGTTCCCACTTATTCCGGGCATGCAGAAAAAAATGATGCGTTGGCGCAGGACTCTTCCAAGTCAATTCCTGCGGTAAATTCATAAAGGTAAAAAACAAGTCCTCTGGCCAGAAATGGCGAGAGGACTTGTTTTTGTTTAGATTTCTTCTGATGGGATGCCTTCATCAGCGGGCATATAACCATTGATAATTTCTTCTACAGTTGCCCCTTTTTTTGAAGGCAGCTTTAATGGCTTGAGACGGTTGGAAATATAAGAACAGATAGAACCAACCGGCAAGTTGATATAATAGGTGAGTGCACGCCAAATTACCATGGCAGGAATCACGGTACCACCTGGGAAGAATATCTTGAAGAAAATCATAAAGCTGCCTTCTGCACCACCGGATGCGCCAGGAAGTGGAACAAATGCGCTGACCATCGAAACATATGCCTGTGCAGCCATAATAGTGAGTAAATCCACTTCATGGAATCCAAAACCGCGATAAATACAATAAGGGATCATGTACCCCAACCCAATTTGAATAATGGTAGCAATGCAAACACCAGCGTACATACCAAATGAGCGGCCAATCAGCCGGGTGCTGCCATGAAAAATAGAAAGCTGGCTGCGGATTTTTTCATAGCGTTCATCCGGCTTCCGGCATAGGTGAAGCTTATGCAGAAGAAAAATACCTTTGTGCAATAATTTATTGGTGATTTTCTGACTGATGCAGAAAAGAAGTACCAGCGCAATAAAGGTACTGTTGCAAACCAATCCCAGAATCGTCAGAAAAGAGAAATCGCTGACATTCCGTTGAAAAAAAGACAAACGGAAAACTACCATAGTCAGTGCATATAATACCATAATAATTTGATACACAATCGTTTTGATAGCAATAATAGAGCCTGCGGCTCCAGTATCCATTCCCAACCGGTGCATGGAATAAATCTGCATAGGCTGGCCTCCGGTAGAACAGGGGGTCAATGCACTGTAAAGCATGCCTACCATGCCCATACAAAAAGAATAGTGGAATTTCCATTGAGGATAAACGACTTTACAGATCAGGTTCAGCGAAAATCCTTCCAATAACCAGGTAGTGGCAGCAAAAAATATTCCCAGCAGCATCCAATTCCAGTTTAAGCCGTCTGGCAAGTTTTGTATGGAACGTATACTGTCAGAGAAAAACAGAAATGCGACTAGCACAATGGCTGAAACAGTAATGGTAATAATGCCAAAAAGGTTCCTGCGAATCGTTTCTTTTACTCTGGAACTCATATGCTTTTTTTCATGCTCCTTTTTCAAGCTTTGGCCATTGGGCAGATGGGGTCTGTTCCACATCTTTTTCGAATACGCCCCAACGGCAATCATAACAGAACGATGCAAAAAATGCTTACAGTCAGCGTTTGTATTCTTCATTGTATAATAAAGCCTTTGAAGATACAACAACTTTTTGTAAACTTT
>DVIY01000024.1 GCA_018710915.1 Candidatus Gallacutalibacter pullistercoris | reverse complement strand
ACGGAAATGCCGGAAGAAGCGGCAATACAGCCCCCACGGCTCCGAGAGCCAAGCCGATACAGCCTAAAATCACATATAAAAGCTTCTTTATTTTCACCTTGATTCCTCCAGTCGTTTTTTCTCTTTTTGTGATTCAATCATATGGGAAACGGCCATCACAGGATGAGAGAGCAGCATTCTCGGTCCGGAAAACCGCATCACCTCGCGGATTTTCTCTCGCATGACAGGCTTATAGCAATGCACCTTGCAATTGGAACAAAAGGTCTTTGTTTCCATAAAAGGGCATCTGTCGCTTCTCTGCTGAGCATAAACGGCAAGTTCGGCACAGTCTGGGCAAAGGCCGTGTTTGATGTGATGCTTTTTTCGGCAATACAGGGCAATCATTTCCAAAACCATCCGCTTTTCCCGTTCCCGTTTGTCTGCTACGGTTTTCATCAGCTCATCCTCCCGTACTCTACCGAATAGACAGTATCGGCTATTCGCATGGTTGACTGACGATGGGATACCAGCACTACAGTTTTACATGCCCGCTCTTCCCGCAGGGATTTTAAAATAATCCCCTCGTTCAGGCTGTCCAGGTTGCTGGTTGGTTCGTCCAGCAGTAAAAATGGCGCATCATGCAGAAAGGCTCTCGCCAGTCCCAACCGCTGGCATTCACCGCCCGAAAGGGTGTCGCCCAACTCGCCCACCGGGGTATCGTAGCCTTGGGGTAAGGTCAGGATAAAATCATGGACGGAAGCCTTTTTGCAGGCAGCTTCAATTTCCTTATCGGATGCATCCAGTTTTGCAATCCGCAGGTTATTTCTAATACTGTCGTGAAACAGATGGGTCTCCTGTGTTACAAAACTCTCCATGTCCCGCAGATTGCCGGTGTTGATTTCCTCCACTGATTTTCCTGAAAGCAAAACAGCTCCTTTCTGCACCTGCCAAAACCGCATAAAAAGCTTTAAAAGTGTAGATTTTCCACTTCCGCTTCGCCCCACAATCCCCACTACTGCGTGTTCTGGGACTATTACCGATACATTTGACAAAATAGTTTCACTCCCATATGAGAATGAAACATTTTTGGCTTCTGCACCAGAGAACAAAATCTCGGGTTTGCCGCATATTTCCTCTACCACCGGCGTTTCATCCAGAATATCCAGCACGCGGTTTCCAGCAGCAAAAGTATTTTGCAGGGTACTCCCCAAAGCTGCCAGCGCGATTACCGGGCCAAAAGAGGAAAACAGCGCCAATGTGGGAATCAAAACACCATCGAATCCCACAATTTTGCTCTGATACAGCCACGCCGACACAAACAGTATGATAAGATCAAAAGCCAGCACGGCTGTACTGGTAACCGCCATATTCCGTCCGGCGACACGCTTCATTTTTTCTTCTTCTGTGGAAAGGGTATCGGTTTTTTCGTTCATCTGGAGAAGACGTTTTTTGCCCTGCCCGTATTGCAGAATCTCCGAAAGCCCCCGCAGGTTATCCAGTACAAAGCCGGAGAGTTCGCCGGATTTGGTGCGAAAACGCAGCCCATTGTCTCCGCTGGCTTTGGAGGTAACCAGGGGGATTATAATTCCAACACTGAAATATGCCGCCAACGCGATACTCCCCAGTATCCAATGAAAAGAGCCGATGAACAGGCACATCACGATAGTAAACAGAAAAGCAATCGCCGCTGGGGAAATCGTATGGGCATAGAACACCTCTAAAAGCTCAATGTCGGAAGTGATGACGGAGATCAGATCGCCTTTGTCCCGGCCTTCCAGCCTGGCAGGACAGAGCCTTCGTAAAGCACGGAACACACGGTCACGTAAAAGGGCTAGTAATGTAAAGGCAATAAAGTGGTTACATGCCTGCTCTGCATAACGCAGGAATCCTCGTAGGATGGCAAAAATAAGAACGGAAATAAAAATGCCTCTCAACGTAAAGGGAATTTCGAACCGCAAAGCAGCCAGTACACCGTATCCGCCCAAAATGGTGATAAAAGCGGCGCACAAATGGCCTGTCAGTCCCATAAAAATTGCCAGCGCCATATATCCGCCAAGAGACTTGACCAGTCCAATAAGCCGCGCCATAACTGCAAATCCACTTCTCTTTTTCATGCATTTTCAACTTCCCTTCCGTAATTTTCAAGAGTCTGCTGAGCATTCCAAAGCCGTTCATATAAGCCATGCCGGGCAAGCAGTTCTTCGTGCGTTCCACTTTCCGCTATGCTTCCCCGATCCAGCACATAGATAGTATCAGCGCCCATCACATTAACAAGGCGGTGTGAAACCAGTACAACAGTTTTGCTTTTGGCCAGTACATGGATTTCCTGCATGATATCGTTTTCACTCTCCACATCAATATTGGAGGCAGCTTCATCAAAGAGATATACCGGGCTATCATGCAAGAGTGCACGGGCCAGCGCCAATCGCTGACGTTGGCCTCCAGAGAGGTTTGAGGCCTTTTCCAAAAGCGGGGTATCCAGCCCTTGTTCTTTTTTCAAAAACTCAGAAAGCTTTACTCGGGAAAGGGCTTCCCACAATTCTTCTTCTGATGCGCAGGGGTTTCCCATGAGGAGGTTTTCCCGAACCGTGCCCTTGAACAGGTAGCTTTGGTGGCTCACATAGGTGATGTTCCGCAGCAGGCTTTCTTCCTGTATGGAAGAAAGAGGCACGCCGCCTACCGAAACCGTGCCGGTGCAGCTTTTGTTTTTCCCCATAAGGATGGATGCCAGGGTAGATTTTCCGCAACCACTTTCTCCCACCAGCGCTGTAAAGCTGCCCTGAAGAAAAGCTGCATTGATATTGTGCAGAATCTCCCGTTCCGGCTCATAAGAGAAAGAGAGCTTCGAGCAGCGTATCGTATGTTCCATGGGAAAGCTTTCGGTGATTTGCAGCTTGCTTTCCTCCAAATCCAGCAGACGGAAAATCCTGTCACTGGCGGCCATACCGTTCATGGCGATATGGAAAAATGATCCTAGCTGCCGCATGGGGATAAAAAAATCAGCAGCCAGCAGGATAATGAGAAGGCATCCCCCAAGAGAAACCCCGCCGCTCTGGTATTGGGTCACCGCCATAATAACGCCCAGCGCTGCACCCCCATAGGCGATCAAATCCATGATAGTGATGGAATTGAGCTGCATTGTCAGCACTTTCATGGTAATCCTGCGGAATTTTTCGGCCTGTTCGTTCATCTCTGACTGTTTGAAATCGTCCGCCTGATAAATTTTTAAAGTCGTGAGCCCCTGTAAATTTTCAAGGAAAGTATCGCCCAGTTCGGTATACTGCCCCCAATATTTGGAGAGAAGCTTTTTTGCCCAGGTCTGTACCGCTGCAATCGCTGCAGGAATCAGTGGTACGCAAGCCAGCAGCACAACAGCCGACGAGATATTGACAAAACAGAGCACAATAAACAGCGTCAGCGGTGCCAGCATAGCATAAAAAAGCTGGGGGAGGTACGCGCCAAAATAGGTTTCAAGCTGATCAACGCCTTCTACTGCCACCTGTACCACTTCGCTGGTTTTAATCTGTTCGCTGTAAGAAGCGCCCAACCGCAGCAGCTTTTGATAAATTTTCTCCCGCAAGGTCTTTTTTACCGCTTTGGAAGAAAGATAACTCATTTTGGAAGCGCTTACCGTACATACAAACCGCACGGGCAGCGCAAAAAGCACGCTTCCGCCCGCTATCGCAAAAAGCATAGGGGAAGCAGAACCGTTGAAAAGCTCTGCCAGCAGCCGGGCAATGCTGATCATCAGGGCGATGTTTGCGACAAGTGAGCACCATTGCAGCGTTACATTTCCGGCAATATATTTTTTACTTCCCGCTACCGTTCCAATAAGCCGTTTATTAATCATCATTGCAATTTTCCGCCTCTCCTGGTTTCTTTCCAAGGGCAGCTGTCCAAACGCCCTTTTGAAATATCTGCACCTGTGAAAAGCCTGCCTGCTCCAGGGCAGACTTCAGCTGTCTTCCTGTGTATACGGTCATTCCGTCACAGTGTTTGCTCCATTTTTTCCCTTTTTCCGGGTCTCCCATTTCACAAACAATCAGTATTTCCCCGGAAAAGTCCAACACGCGAAAGGCCTCACGCAGTCCATCTGTTAAGTTTGGCCAGAAGTAAACCGTTTCTATGGCGATAACCCGATGATAGCTTTGTTTTGCAAAGGGCAGCTCCATCACATCGCCCTTTCTGATTTCACATCGTTTTCCCAGTACAGCAGCGTTTACTTTTCGGCTGATCTCAACGCTCTGCAGAGAATAATCGATACCGTCTACCTGGCTATGAGGATATTTCTTTAACAATTTTGCAATATTGGCGCCTCCGCCGCATCCTACATCCAGGATAGGGTCTCCATCTTTCCACTGTACCAGCCCAAACGCCCAATCTGCAACGGGACCATGGCCACAGTTCATCCCTTTCAGTACCATACGTCCGAAAAGGCCCTCGGGCTTTTTGCAATTCTGCAAAAACTTCTTCAGCATAAGCGTTCCTTCTTTCTATCAATCAATTGCACACTTTGGATTTTTTGCTTCATGGACTGCCGGGCATTCTGTAAAGCAAATCACTTTGCCAGACAAATAAGTCAAACACTGAAGAAATACGACATTCGATCGCATATTATAAATAAAATGCGGGGTGCGGTTTTACTCCCGCACTCCCGCGTCATTATGGATTATCGCGATTCTTTTTTATGATGGCTGCATGCTCCTTTGCCGGCACACTTTTTGCAGGAAGGGCAGCCAATGCACGTTTCTCCCCTCTTTTTGGACCTGTAAAGATAAAGTACAACACCGCCAAGGGTACAAATAAGGATTATGATAATCAGGATATTTTCCATCATGATCTGCTCACCGCATAGGCTTTCTTCGTATTATCCAACGCGTATTCTGCCTTTAACTTTTTATTGGTGTGGTTGATCAGCCCCACAAGAATCGCAACAAAAACAAGAACCGCTGCAAGCCCGCCGATTGCCGCACCAACATTCAGGGTTTCGGGTGCGGTTACCAGCGTGCCGATTGTGTAAACAAGGTAACCAACCGTATATCCGGTTCCCATCAGGAAGCCAACACCTGCCCAGAACCATTTACGGCTCTTCATTTCGCTGTTCATAGCACCCAACGCCGCAAAGCAGGGCGGTGTATAGAGGTTAAACATCAGGTATGCGAGCGCTGCAATTTTGGTAATCGCCAGAATTCCTGCAACTTCGGTGCCGGTGCCCTCCAGCAAAGCAAGTTCATCGGTATCAATCAGATTTTCAAGGCCCACAAAGCACACGGCCAGCGTACCGACAACGTTTTCTTTTGCGATGAAACCGGTAACAGCAGCGGCTGCGAGCTGCCAGGAAAGGACGCCCACAATGGGAACCAGAAGATACGCAAACGGCCCTGCCACAGAAGCCAGAATCGAGGAATCAGATGTTTCAGCAACGCGGAAGCTCCAATCAAAGGTCTGCATGATTTGGACAATGGTATTGCACAGCAGGATAATCGTTGCGGCCTTTACAATGTATGCCCAGCCGCGGGCACACATTGATTTGAACGCGCCCCAAAGGGAGGGCAGCTTGTACTCGGGAAGCTCGATGATAAAGAAGGATTTTCTGGACTTGTACCCGGCAATCTTATTGATAATCAGCGCACCGAAGAAAATCAGCAGGATACCGGTAAAATACATCAGGGTACTGACCCAGCCGGCATCATCAAAAAATGCACCCGCAAACAGTGAAATTACCGGGATTTTGGCGCCGCAGGGCATCATGGGGGTCAGCATGGCAGTTGCTCTGCGCTCACGCTCGTTCCGGATGGTACGGCTTGCCATAATGCCGGGCACACCGCAGCCAATTCCGATAACAAAAGGAATCACAGATTTGCCTGACAAGCCGACCTTTTTGAAAATCGGGTCAAGGACTACCGAAACGCGGGACATATATCCGCAGTCTTCCAGTAAGGCAATGAGGAAATAAAGGACCATAACCAGAGGCAAAAAGCCCACAACAGCGCCTACGCCTCCAATAACACCATCCACCAAAAGCGCAGAAAGCAGCGGATTGGCATTTTCCAGCAGACCGCCTACCCAGTTTTTAAACATATCAATCCACGCAACCAGCCAGTCGGCAATGGGTGTACCCACCCAGACCTGAGAAATCTGGAAGACGAGGAACATGACAACGGCAAAAATCGGAATCCCCAGCCATTTGTTGGTCAACACGGCATCAATTTTGTCATTGATGCTCTTGTCTTTTGTCAGCACTTTGCGAGTCTCTACTTCTTTTACGATGCCATTGACAAAATCAAAACGCTTGCGGTCGGCAGCTTCCACCGCTTTTTTATCGGTTAAATCAATATCCCCCTGGTGATAGGGAGCGCTTTGCGTGGTGTTCGCCCGCGCTGCCGCCTGTTCTACAACGGTATGTAAGCCATCAGCAGAGGTGGAAACGGTTTCAACTACCGGGCAGCCCAGCTTTTCAGCCAGCTTTGCCGTATCAATCTTGGTTTCCTTCTTTTTGTTGACATCGCTTTTATTCAGCGCCACGACCACCGGAATACCGAGCTCCAAAAGCTGTGTGGTAAAGAACAGGCTTCGGCTTAAATTGGTC
>DVIY01000196.1 GCA_018710915.1 Candidatus Gallacutalibacter pullistercoris | reverse complement strand
TGACACCCATTTATGATAATGGCAGGAGAAGAGCCTGGTGGCTCTTGTTTGTGTTAGAAAAAATCAGGGATATGGCAGGTTTATAGTGGCGATTGGGCAGTATCTGGCCCAATGGCTTTTTATGCCTTCTCTATAACAGACACCTCCTGCCGGTTTTAACAGGAGGTATTTTTATGCCCAGAACATTGTTATCAGCTAATCATGTCGTCAAATATTTTGGCGAACGTAAAATATTGGAAGTGGAGCAATTTACTGTTTGGGAAGGCGACCGAATTGGAATTGTAGGGAGCAATGGCGCTGGAAAAACCACCCTGCTGAATTTGCTTTCAGGGGAATTGCAGGCAGATGAAGGGGTCATTCAGCGCAATGTACCTGTCACGTACTTTCAGCAGTTTGGAAAAGGAAACCAAAATGCCGACCCCAAAGCATTGCGGGAATTTGGGCTTGCAGATAAATTGGATCGCGAAACTTTGAGCGGCGGTGAACAAACGCGGCTTCGGCTGGCGGATGTGGAAGAAAACGCCCTGCTTACCTTTGCGGATGAACCGACTGCAAATTTGGATGCCCAAGGGGTAGAGCTTTGCTGCAAGCGATTGGAAAACTGCGGTACATTTTTGCTCATTAGCCATGACCGTGCTGTATTAGACAGGCTGTGTAATAAGATTGTTGAAGTGCGTGATGGAAAAGTGACGGTTTATCCGGGGAATTTTTCGGCCTACCGGGAACAACGGGAAAAACGCGAACAACGGGAATGGTTTGAATACGAACAGTACCGTAAAGAGCGCGACCGGCTGACTTCAGCCATGCGGCAGCAGGCAGAAAGGTCTCGCGGGGTGAAAAAAGCCCCAAAACGTATGGGGAATTCAGAGGCACGGCTGCACAAACGTTCAGCTGGAGAAAGCGCCGAGAAGCTTGACAATGCACGCAAAGCGCTGCAATCCCGATTGGAACGGCTGGAAGTGCATGAGAAACCGCGTGATATTCCCGAAACTGCAATTGATTTTTCACTTACCGATCCCCCTGCCAATCGGGATGTCATTACCGGTTCGCGGCTGCAGGTGCGGTATGGAGAAAACCGTATTTTTGAAAATGCGGCATTTTCGTTACCGCGTGGCAGTAAAACAGCGCTTATTGGGCCAAATGGAGCGGGAAAAACGACGTTGATGAATCTGATTGCTGCAAATGGCCCGGGAATCCGGATTGTGCCGAAGGCAAAAATCGGCTTTTTCCGACAGGGGCTGGAAAATCTCGACTTGGAGAAAACCGTGCTGGAAAATGTCATGGAAGATGCAGTGCAGAGCGAACAGGTGATGCGTGGAATTCTGGCGCGGCTGCTGATACGGCGGGATGATGTGTACAAAAAAGCAGGATTCTTGAGCGGAGGCGAGCGGGTGAAACTTTCTTTTGCCAAGCTGTTTGGTTCTCCTGCCAATGTACTGCTGCTGGATGAACCTACGAATTTTCTGGATATGCCTGCGATTGAAGCGTTACAGCAGATGGTCTGCGATTATGAAGGGACGATTTTGTTTGTTTCGCATGACCGGGAATTTACTGACCGATGTGCTTCGCGGCTGCTGCGTATTGAAAACAGGAAGCTGCTGGCGTTTGACGGAAATTTAACGCAATGGGAAGAGCGGCAGAATACACCCAGGGAAGGCAAAAAAGAGATTGACCGGGCTTTGCTGGAACTGCGTATTGCACAGGTAATTGCGCAATTGAGTACAGCCAGTGGAGAAGAGAAGGAGCGATTGGAAGAGGAGTTCCGTCATTTAATCGCGCAGAGAAAACAGGAAAATTTATAAAACCCGATTGTTTTAAAAGCACAGAAGATCATTTGGGCTCATATCCTGAGAATGGAACTCTTCCGTGAAAGGCAGGGAGCACAAATGAGTCTTCAGAGCAAAGGAGCAGACCTGAGCGCTTTCAACACAGAGGTGGATTTTGAGCAAGCCAAAAACGACGGTATACAATTTGCAATCCTGTGTGCCGGCGTTGGCGGGGTATCCCGGCACGAGGACAGGCTGTTTCGTTGGCATATAGAAAACGCATTGCGTGCGAACATAAAGGTTGGCGCTTATTGGGTTGTCTGTGCAGTGGATGCACAGGAAGCCCGGCAGGAAGCCAGAGCGTTCCTTTCCACGACAGCACCCTATCGAAAACATATGGCTTACCCGCTGTTTTGCCACTATGGATACTTCAGCATGGAATATGCCCAAAAACACGGGGGCTCTGTTGATGGAGAACAGATCACAGAGGTTATTCATGCGTTTTGTGATGAAGTTGAGCAAAGGGGTGGAGAGGCTGGTTATTACACCAATTCTACCCTTGTCCAAAATCGCCTGGATATGGAACGCCTGTCGCGTTGGAAGCTGTGGTTTGCCGAATATAATGGGGGTCCGGAATATTGCTGCAGTATACAACAGATTACAGACAGCGGGATCGTGCGGGGGATTACAGGGGATGTCCATATTGACATTGCCTATGGAAATGACCCGAAATGATGGAGCCGTTTTATGTCAATTGATAAGCAAAACCAGACCATATTGAATAAAATAGCGATATGGTCTGGTTTTTACAAAGTGTCTAAAAAATCCGCTTTCTTCATTGAATTGCCAAACAAAATCACGTATAATAAAGATAATTCTGGAGTTTTTATCCGGAATTGCACGCTTTTATGCGGCTGACACAGATTGCCGGATCATATAAAAAGGAGGAATTTCAATGGATCGAAACAAACTGCGTGAATTGCTGGAGCAGCCGATGGCTCAGGACTTGATGGATCGTTTTGGTATGGCGGGAAAACCGGCTGAGGCCTTTGACGAGCAGACTATCACAAAATTAGAGCCGGTATGGAAGCTGGTGGACGCTACCAAGCTGCCGATTCATGTGCCGGTTTATGGAGAATATGACCGCAAGTGGTGGAAAGAAGCCGTGATATACCAGATTTATCCCATGAGTTTCTGCGATTCAAACGGTGACGGCATCGGAGATCTGCCGGGAATTATTTCCAAGTTGGACTACCTGAAAGAATTGGGCGTAGACGTTGTGTGGCTCAGCCCGATCTATGATTCCCCCAACGATGACAACGGTTACGATATCCGGGACTATCAGGCAATTCATCCGGATTACGGCACGATGGAGGATTTTGACCGCTTATTGGAAGAAACCCATAAGCGTGGGATGAAGCTGATTATGGATATGGTGCTGAACCATACTTCGGACGAGCATCGCTGGTTCCAGAGTGCGCTGCATGACCCTGATTCCCCGTACAAAGATTTTTACATCTGGCGCAAAGGGAAGGCAGACGGTACGCCGCCGAACAACTGGCAGTCCTTCTTCTCCGAGCCGGCATGGAATTATTACCCGGAGCTGGATGAGTGGGCTCTGCATCTTTTCAGCCGTAAACAGATGGATTTGAACTGGGAAAACCCAAAGCTTCGTGATGAAGTGGTGAAGATTCTGAACTGGTGGCTGCAAAAGGGTGTGGATGGCTTCCGGCTGGATGTCATCAATTTGATTTCCAAATTCGAGGGCCTGCCGGATGGCGATCCGCTTTTCGGCCTGCTGGGAATGGAACAGTATTTTTATGGTCCGCGGTTGCACGAGTATCTGAAAGATATGAATGCACGTGCATTCTCGCTGTATGACAGTTATACTGTCGGCGAGGGCTGCGGATTGGGAGCACGTACCACTAATTGTATCTCCATGCAGAGCGCGAAAGAGTTGAATACGGTCTTCTGTTTTGGTCATTTTGAAGAGCCAGGGCGTAATAAATATGAAGATTATGCATATGACCTGAACTTTTTGAAGAATTATATGTTGCCCATTCAACAGGACGAAGATATCGACTGCTGGAATACAGTGGTATTTGATAACCATGATAACCCGCGATTCCTGAATAAAGTCAGCCGTGACCCCGCTGAATGTGAGAAAATCGCACGGCTTATCGCGCTGATGGAAATGACACTGCGCGGAACGGTATATCTCTATCAGGGGCAGGAACTTGGCATGCGCGATACGGCGTTCCGTGGGCCGGAAGAGTTCCGCGATGTAGAGGCTATCAACCTGTATAAGAGCCTGATTGAGTCGGGAAAAACCGAAGAGGAAGCCTTTGCTTATGTGGCGCCCGGTACCCGTGACCAGGCTCGTACTCCCATGCAGTGGACTGCCGGAGAAAATGCCGGTTTTACGACCGGTACCCCCTGGCTGCGGCTGGCGGATGATTATGAGCTGCGTAATGCTGAAGCAGAAACCGCTGATGATGCGTCTATTTTCAGTTTTTACCGTAAGGCGATTGCGCTGCGCCATGCGTATAAGACGCTGGTATATGGACACTTTACAGCAGAGCAGCCGGAGCTGGCCGATTTTATGGGCTATACCCGCCGCGATGATGACGGGGAGTTCTATGTGGAAATGAACCTGTGTAACCATACCATTTCCAGACCTCGTTCTGTAGAAGGAATGGAGTGTTTGTTGAGTAACTATGAGGATACTGCGGCTGATTTGCGCCCCTATGAAGCCGCTGTGTATCGCATCAGGTAACTTCCCTTTTGGGAGAGGAGAGAAAGAATTCATGTCTGTTACAAATGTAATCGAAGAAGCTGCCGCACTTTTTTCAAAGATTCCCTGTGTTTGCGGCGTTGTCCTTGGCGGTTCCCGTGCTACTGGAACTGCTACGGATGCTTCTGACATTGATATCGGCATTTATTATGATCGGGAAACCCTGGATTATGACGCCATCAATCGGGTGGCGCAGGCACTGGATGACGAACATCGGGAAAATCTGGTATGCCAGGAAGGCGGCTGGGGAAAATGGGTGAATTTTGGAGGCTGGCTGCTTTGCGGCGGTATACATACTGACCTCATTTTTCGCGATATTGCACGCGTGAAAAACAGCGTGGAAGAATCCAGTCAGGGTGTTTTTTCCATTCATTATCAAACCGGACATCCGCATGCCTATATCAGTACGATGTATACAGGAGAGCTGGCATCCAGTCAGATTCTGTATGCGCGGGATGATAATTTTTGCGAATTGAAAAAGCGTGCGGAAAAGTATCCGGATTCGCTGCAGAGAGAGCTGATTTTGTGTTTCCTTTCAGAAGCCAAATTCTCCGGTATGTTTGCGCAGTCCTATGCGGGAAAAGGAGACCCCTATTATCTTGCGGGCCATCTTTTCCGCGCGGTCTCTGCGCTGAACCAGGTGTTTTTTGCGTTAAACCGGCAGTACTGTTTGAATGAGAAAAAGGCCGTTGCAAGAATTTGTTCCATGCCGCTTCATCCTGAAAATTATAATAAAGTGGTAGAGCAGATTTTCGCCTGTATGGGTACCAAGCCGGAAGAATCCGCCAAACTGCTCTCTATGTTGTGTGAACAGGCCGAAGACCTGTGTAAAAAAGTCCTGTAACAGAAAAATCCCTCCGGAAACAAAATCCGGAGGGATTTTTAATTAATGGATTTCAATCCGATGGGTCTCGGGGACGGCAGGCTGTTCTTTCGGCAGCGTCAACTTCAAAACGCCATCCTGATAGGAGCCCTGGATGTTTTTGGCGTCCACACCGTTCAGCGAGAAGCTTCTCTCAAAAGAGCCATACCGGCGCTCACGGCGGATATACTGCCCGCTCTTTTCGTCTTTCTCGTCCTGGCTTTCTTCGTGTTTTGCAGAAATTGTCAGGCGGCCATCATGGGCTTCTACCTTGATGTCTTCTTTATTAAAGCCGGGCAGCTCAGCTTCCAATACATATTCGTTGCCGTTGTCACGAATATCGGTATTAAAGCCGCTGAACGAACGGCTCATCTCACCAAAGAAGTTCTTTTCAAAATCAGCAAAGGAATCCAACAAACTCTGACTGCGGTTCCAACCATAAGGCATCATATCAAACAT
>DVIY01000023.1 GCA_018710915.1 Candidatus Gallacutalibacter pullistercoris | reverse complement strand
CTCTTTGCATCCTATGTAACATTCTTCTTTTATTCGGTCTTACTTTCTCTATGTTAAGTATATATCGTTGTTTGAAGTATGTAAAATACTTATTACAAATAAAGAACCATGCGTTTATTGCATGGTTCTTTGTTTTTGTTTGCCTATTACGCCTCAATTTTCTGATTCCCTGTTGACCAAACATGTGCCTCTTTCGCCGCAGATGGCGTATTCTGCGCCATGACACCTACCAGATTATGAGGCACATAAGGGGCTTCCAGATAAGCGATTTCCTCCGCTGTCAGTACGATCTCCGTTGCCTTTGCAGCGCCCTCTACATGATGACGCTTGGTGGCACCAACCACAGGAGAGGTTACCTTCGTCAGCAGCCATGCCAGCGAGATCTCCGTCATGGTTACGCCTCGCTTTTCCGCCAGTTCTGCCACGCGCTGAATGATGACGCTGTCTTGCTGCGCTGTGGCGTCATACTTGAATTTGGCGTAGCTGTCTTCTTCCAGACGCTTGGATGTCTCACCGGGATGTTTGGAGAGGCGTCCGCCCGCCAGCGCACTGTAGGGGGTCATAGCAATGTTGTCCTCCGCGCAGAGCTTGGCCATCTCCCGTTCTTCTTCCCGGAAGATCAGGTTATAATGTCCTTGGATAGAGACAAACTTGGCAAAGCCTTCCTTTTCCGCCAAGGCATTGGCCTTGGCCAGCTGGTAGGCGAAACAGTTGGAGATGCCGATATACCGCGCCTTACCCGCCTTCACAATCCGGTTCAGGCCATCCATGATGTCATAAAGTGGTGTCTGGTGGTCCCACATGTGGTAGATGTATAAATCCACATGATCCATTCCCAGGTTTTTCAGACTGGTGTCGATCATACGCTGGATATGCTGCTGTCCGGAAACACCGCTCTCGATTTCCTCCTGGGTGCGGGGCAGGAACTTGGTGGCGACCACCACTTCATCCCGCTTGGCAAAATCCCGCAGGGCCCGGCCTACATACTGCTCGCTGGTGCCGCTCTGATATCCTATGGCTGTATCGAAGAAGTTGATTCCCAGCTCCAGACCGTGCCGGATAATTTCACGGGAATGCTCCTCATCTAATGTCCAGCTGTGCTGTCCATTGTTGGGATCTCCAAATCCCATGCAGCCCATACAGACGCGGGAAACGGTCAAATTCGAACTACCAAGTTTCGTATATTGCATGGTCAAACCTCCTTAATCCAGTTTTTCATACTCTTCGCTGCTGACAGCTTCCAGCCATTCGTTGGCGGTTTCCTCACCGGGAACCTCCACAGCAATATGAGAGAACCAGCTGTCCTTTTTGGCACCGTGCCAGTGCTTGACATTGGCCGGAATAGTGATAACTGTGCCGGGAGTCAGGCTGACTGCCGCCTTGCCTTCCTCCTGATACCAGCCCTCACCTGCGGTGCAGATCAGGAGCTGGCCGCCGCCAGATTTGGCCCGATGAACATGCCAGTTGTTACGGCAGCCGGGTTCAAAGGTCACGTTGGCCAAAAACACCGGACACTGGCCGGGAACTGTCAGTGGGTTCAGGTAGGAGTTACCTACAAAATACTGGGCATAGGCCGTGTTCGCCTGTCCGAGGCCAAAAGCGTTCTGCTGGTCAAACATTTCTTTATTCATGGTTTTCATATCAAGTTCCTCCTCATCTTTGAATATCAAAAAGGCTGTTCATCCAATTGGTACACATGGAAACCCACATGGCCACATTGGGATTCCTGTTGTTGAGTTCTCTGGCTTCATCTCCGTAGGAACTCAAGCGATTGCAAACAGACATGCCATGCTCTCCGCCTTGGAAAAGATGCAGTTCAAAAGGAAGATCCAGTTCCAGCATCTTTGCCGCGATCATGACAGGGTTGATCGCCGGGACATATTTGTCATACCGGTTGTGCCAGATAAAAAGGGGTGGCATATGGGGACCGGTATAATTGATAAAGTCCAGCTCCGGGGTACAGTCTTTGGCAATTTTCGCACAGTCAGGATTATAGTATTTGGGATTTTTCTGAATGGTATTGGTGTTGTCCCAGGGGGCGTAGGCGATCACCGCTGCATTTGGCTTGACCCCTTCGAAGGGTACACCCAGCCGCTCGGCCAAACCGGGCGTATTCCACTGAGTAGCTGACATAGCTGCCAGACAGGCTCCCGCCGAGAATCCCATCAGTACAATCGCATCCGGGTTGATGTTCCATTCCTCAGCATGAGAACGGACTTCCCAGATTGCAAGCGAGACTTCCTCTAAAATTTCGGGATAAGTGCAGGCATCACCGACTGAATACCGTAATACGAAGGTGTTATATCCTTCTTTGAGGAAGGTCAAGGCAACCGGTTCTCCCTCCGTATCAGAGAGAAAAGAATAGGCCCCACCGGGCATCACAATAATAGCCGGTCTTTTGGAAATCTGAAAATTCCCTTGCATGGATTGATCGTGTATGTAGGTGGTCAGAGTGACATCTTTTTCTTTTGAAAGAGATATTGTCTTATGAATCATTGGTTTCAACTCACTTCCACTTTGTCAACAGTTTGTTATGTACTGGCTTGTGTAAACGGGCCGGACATTTCTATTTTCTCTATCGCAGAGGCCAGCTCAGCTGCAAGGTCGTCACTGCCTTCTTCTGATAGCCGTTCCTGGATTTTTTTCAGGCTTTCTATGACTTCCTCACCTTCATTCAGGTCTAAGATCCAAACCCCTCCCTGATGCTCTGATGATACAGAAAAAGCAAGCAGCACCGGTTCTTCCACAAAAACGCTTTCGATTCCGCGTTCTCCGACTTGAACCTCCACATCACTCATCAGGCTATAGTAACCATCCCCACCTGTTTGAATGTCTACAATCACACTTTCAAACCTCTGTGGTTCATCTGACTGGGATCGTTCCGGAGCATCAGAAGAACAGCCTGAGATTGTCAAGGTGATGCCAATTACCAGCATAAACAACAGGGCGTTAAAGCAATTTTTCATAGTGAGAGTTCTTTGTCTCTCGCTTCCTGCCGACATCACTCGGCCTCCATAAGTTCAAGGACACCCTTAAAGTCCTCCGTTTTGCTGGACAAAACTTCCAGCCCGCTTTCCACTTTTCCCAACGGCACCAGTTCGGGCGAATACCGAAAATCGCCGTAGAAAATCGTGAAATTCGCCCATGGACGATAAATCACCATTTCACCGGTAACAGGATCATATCCAGGCTCTTCCTCTCCCAGAGAGAGCGGCTCTTCCAACCGCTCAATAGGTTTTTCAATACCGGACAAATCGAAGAAAGAAAGATCCTCCATCGGCAGCCGTTCCAGCAACGCATCGACAGCTGTGTTATCGTACATGGCAATCACCACTTCCTCGCCGTCAATGGTAAGTCTCAGCTTGACACCACTGAATTCGGGTGTGCTCCCATCCTCATAGGCACCTGTTGCGGAAGGATCATAGGTTTCATTGGCATCGTTCGTTTGAGTAGGCTCCTCAACGACGGAACTCTCCGGAGTGCCTTCACTTGCAGATACAGGGGCATTGCTTTCGCTTTCAGAAGAAGATGGTGCGTCATTGCTGCATGCTGTTAGCATAGCAATACACAGCGCAAATACCAGCATAAGGACGCATACATTCTTTTTTGTTTTCATAGTTCCACTCCTCTCTTAGTAGATAAGATATTCTGGGATTAGATTGCTTGCAAAGATCGTTTTTCCGCTTGTTTCATCCAGTTTGTCAGGATAGTAGGCAGATCATCTTTACCGCTCCCTATTACACTAAGTGCCTCTCTGACATCTGCTTTGGGGCACAAAGCGGCGATGTCTCTGGCAAGATCTCCAGCAACACCTCCGCAATGGGAGTAAAACGGAAGGATGATTTTTCCCGACAGATCGTGTCTTGAAAGCCAGGATGCGAGAGGCGGGGCAATGGTCCCGCACCAGTTGGGAGACCCCACAAAAATAACAGAGTACAGCTGCGGCGAATGAGATCCTGGAAGGAGTCTGGGTTTGTACCCGTTTTTAACCTCTCTTTGTACCTGTTCGAGCAGTTCCGGAAACTCTACCGGATAAGGCTGCCATGGATAGATTTCACTCCAATCAGCGCCTGTAAGCGACTGAATAGTTTTCGCAATTTGATGTGTATTCCCGGAATAGGAGTAGGAAATAATCAAGGCGTTTTTCAGGTTGCTCGTGTCAATTTCGGTATCATGTTTCTTATTCACTGTTTCCATCTCCCTTCTACCGGGTTGCATTCAAAGCACGTCGTCCGGATGAAGACACGGTATGACTCAATCCTTTTTCCCCAAGGCCATACATTTGCCGATCACATCACCGGTAGCCAGATATTCATAGGTGGGCATTTCAAACAGCACCGGCTTGAGGGTGTGGTAGTCGATCTTCCCCTGCTCGTTGAGCACGCGTTCCTCCGCGAAGGTACGATCAATCTTGCAGATAAAGCTCTCAAATCCCTCCGTCACATAGGTATCATCCACGGAACATTCCATGACAATCGGAGCTTTTTCAATCATGGGTACCCCGGAATCATCGATCATATAGGCAAAGAGGTCTGACTTATCCTCCTTTGCACCGCTGATGCAGCCAGCCCGATCAGCCAGAGGCAGCAAATTTTCATCCACGATATTGATGGAAAGTTTCCCGGTTTCCTTGATGCCCTGGTTGGTATAATGAGGTTTTGCCAAGCTGACCATCACCCGGTCATGACCGATGATTCCCACATGGCCGACAAGGCCCCAGTTTGGTTTCCCATTCACCATGGTTCCCACTACAACCAACGGTGTGGGATAAAGTGCCAAAGCGTTTCCAATTTGTTTTTTCATTGTAAATACCTCCTGTTTTACACGATTTTGAACTGTTTCCATTTACCGCTTTTATACCGGCCAACATATAAGATCAAACGGAGCCCCCAGTCACAGCACATAGCTATTGTGACGCCAACAACGCCCCAGCTCCACCAAATCCCCATTACAACGGAAAGCAGCAGTCTGCAAAATACGGTGGAGAGCAAGGATACGATCATGGTAAACCGGACATCACCTGCGGCGCGCAGTCCATTTGGCATTGCCCCTGAATAGGGAAATAGTACGCCGTTACAAATGTTGTGGATGAGCACCAGAAGGATTGTAAGTTGTTTTGCCTCCTCGGACAGAGCGAAAAAGAGCAAACATCCAGGGGTTAATACCAGAATCAGCCCATTCCACGCCACGGATGTCATCAGGGTGATGCGTGTGAGTTTTTTGAAATAGTAGTCCGCTGCTTCCATATCTCCCGCTCCGGCACATTGTCCAACCACGGTAATGAAAGCCGGTCCCATGGCGACTCCTGCCAATGCCGCCAAAGACCAAAAACTCTGCGCTACGCCATTTGCAGCGATCTGAACGGTTCCAAACAAAGCGGTTATACTGCTGAGGGCCACCTTGATCAGCTGGAAGACTCCGTTTTCCACTCCATTGGGAACGGCAACATTCAGAATCTTTCGCAGCATACCGGAGTCCCATCGTAAAATGTCTTGAATCCTGTATTTTACCGAATGCTTTGCCGAAAAACAGACTGCTGTAATAATAATTGCGGAAAACACACGGGAAATCAGGGAAGGATAGGCAACACCTGCCACGCCAGCGTGAAGGACAAAGATGCCAATGGCATTGCCAACGATGTTTATCACATTGGATACAACAGAAATATACATGGTGATGCTAGTCTTTCCCATGCTGCGGCACAGAGCCGCACCGGCGTTATAAACAGCCAGTGCAGGGAAAGAGTACGCGGAAATCTGAAGGTAAAGGACACAGGCATCCATCACATCAGCTTCTACACGCCCAAACATTAAGCGCAGCATCTGCTCTTTCCATATCAGGCAGATCACCAGAAAGAAGACGGAGATGACCGTGGAAATCATGAGCAATTGGCCCGAAGCGGTGTCCGCAAGGTCATTGTTTCGGCTTCCTATGTACTGGCTGACAATCACAGCGCCGCCCGCAGCAAGTGCCGTAAAAAGGTAAATAAATACCGTATTGAACATGTTGACCAGGGAAACACCGGATACTGCTGCATCCCCAGCGAAGCTGACCATAAAAGTATCGGCCACGCCTACCAGCATTACCAGCAGTTGTTCTAACAACAGTGGAACAATCATCTTTTGAATGTCATGATTGGAAAAGGGCTTGCGGCTTTCCTCCAATCTGAACTTTGGTTCTATGATACGGGCCACCAATCCACTCATTTTTTCACGATTACGCTCCTTCCTTAACAAAAGCGAGAATTATTCCATTCCAATCTGATTCTGTTCCAGCCACGCAGCAACATCATCCGGCATGGAACTGCCACCTGAATAGTTGATGGCGAGCCCCTCTGCCATCACAGCATCCGGAGCCAGTTTAGCAATGGCAGTCTGACTCTGGCCCAGGCCACCGCCACCATGGCTGCAGAAGGGCAGAATGGTCTTTCCGGAAAAATCGTATTCCTCCAGGAAGGAAGCGATTGGCATGGGGATAGATGCCCACCAGTTGGGATATCCAAGGATGATGGTATCGTACTGTTCCATATTTTCCACATGGGTGGAAAGCTCCGGACGTGCTTGCTCATTCTGATCCTGCTGTGCCTGATCCAATACTGTGTTGTAGTCCGAGGAATATGGCTCTACCAACTGAATTTCAAAGAGATCTGCGCCCGTCTGCCGCTGGATTTCTTCTGCAATTCCTTGGGTATTGCCGCCCCAGGAGAAGTAGGCAATCAGAATGTTGCCGCCGTCTCCGCCGGTCAGGGTAGCCGCAGAACCTACGACATTTCCGGTACCGGCTACGGCATTGCATACTAACCGCAATCCCAGATTGTAGTTGCCGTTTTCTTGAGGCAGCGCTGCACGATAAGCACTGCGCAGATTTTTGGCAAAGTCATTCCAGCCGCCGCCGCGATATACCCGACGGGTTCCGGTTTCTACGCCTGTGGGGTCTGTCTGGGGTTCGGTATTGTAATCACCGTAATAGTCCCAGACCCATTCGCCCACATTGCCGTGCATATTGTACAGTCCCCATGCGTTGGGGGAGAAGCTGTTCACCTCTACGGTGGTCTGTCGATATACTCCCGGCTTTGTCTCCAGATTTCCCTGATTGAAGTAGTTATCCTCGATCATGTAGGGATAATCGCCCCAATAGTTAGCCTCCTCCGCGCTGATAGAAGTCTGGGTATTAAAGGGCGTTTCGGTTCCTGCCCGGCAGGCATATTCCCACTCGGCTTCTGTGGGAAGGCGATACCCGTCTGCGCTGCGGTCCCAACTGACGCTGGTTCCGTCAATGGTGTAGACCGGTGTGCGGCCTTCCTGCTCGCTGCGAGCGTTGCAATACGCCACCGCATCCAGCCAGCTGATATTCTCTACCGGCAGGTTTTCGCCGCTGAAATTACTGGGGTTTTCGCCCATAACAGCTTCATATTCCTGCTGGGTTACCTCATAGGGGCTGATGTAAAAGTCGCTGACGGTTACCTCGTGCTGGATTTCGTCTGCACTCCGCCATGCTTCTTCGTCCGGGCTTCCCATCTGAAAACTGCCGCCAGTGATTAACACAAACCCCTCCGGGGCCTCAACAGGCTGCGGCTGAGAGGAACTGACACTTTCAGACTGAGGCGGCTGCTCCGGCGGTTGTGAGGACGACGACTGCTCAGAAGATCCACACGCCGCAAGGGAAAATGTCAAAACGCCAGCCAGCAAAAGACACAACCATTTTTTCATTCTGTTCACCTCCGGTTTTTAGAAAATCCCAAGTTCAGAGATCCAAGCTTCGATCTCTGCCTGTCCATTGGCTACCTCTCCCATGGGGATATGAAGTCCGTTTTCCATGACTACTGCATCCGGCTCCAACTCCTGAATAGAGGAAATCGTTCCTGAGAATCCGCTGCCTGCGCTTGCAGCAAACGGTATAATGGTTTTTCCAGAAAGGTCGTATTCTTCCAAGAAGCTGTACATCGCCATAGGCATGTCATACCACCAGTTTGGGTATCCCAAGAAAATAACATCGTAATCCGCCATGTTTTCCACCTGCGTGGACAGTTCCGGTCTTGTGGCAGCGCTTTTTTCTTCGCCGCCCAGGTCAATCAGCTCGTCATAATTAACGGGATAGCTGTCTGCCGTCTGGATGGAAAACAAATCACCGCCCACGGTATTCTGAATCATCTGTGCCATGGTCTCTACGTTACCCTGCGCATGGCCATCCACCACCGTGATACTTGCCGAGGCGATAGCATCCACGTCAGCACCCTCAAAAGAGTCACCCAGGGAGCCATACGGCCCACCGCCTTGAATAATCTCATCCAGTGTAGCGTCAGTATTGTCCATGCGAGTAAAGTAGGCGATCAGGATGTTTTGATCAGTTCCGGTGCTTTCCGGCGGCGCTACACTGCTGTTCTCGCTTGTCTGCGAATTTTGTTCATTGGATTCCTGAGACAGACTCTGTGAGCTGCCCGGTTCACTTTGCCCTGAACATGCCGCCAGAAGCAACATGAGCAGAGCAGCTATGGATAATGAAATTGCTCTTCGCATACTATCCTCCTAACTTTCTAACACCACACACTGGTTTGCACGGGAAGCAAATATCCGTTCAAATTGCGAGCGGCTATATTCGATAAGGCCAGAAATCGGGTCGGCTATGGTTACAGTATCTTCCGTATATTCAATAAGCACAGCTCCATGATCGTTTGTGCTCCAATCCACATAATCGCCATTTTCTGTATACCATCCATCCGGTGTTCTTCGATCTTCCATTCCAATGGTGACCCACACCATGACAGGTGTATCCCGGCTTACCAGTTCATATAGTTCCTCGGCGGAAGCACCGCTTTTATCAATGGCTTGAAAAGAACTGTTCTGGTCCTGTAAGTACCCATTAGAAGCTGTTAAAATTGCCTCTGCCCCACAAATATATCTAGCTTCTGAAAATGGATCGCCAACAAAAAATTTTCTCAAATCGTTTCCATAAAGGTATCCGTCTTCTCCATAATGCAAATTTGCAGATACTGTTGGAAGATACTGTGAGGCCATGACCTCTTTAGAAACCGGATATCCGTAGTAGTGAAGGACCATCGTCATTGCTGTAATCTCGCACCCTGTGGGAAGTTCAGGCATTTGATAAATAAGCGGAAAATCCCTGATCTGGTGTTCTTGCGGCACCGATTTTTCTTCCGTTACTTCTGACTCGGATACTGCGGAGACATTGTTCTCCACTTTTTCTGATAAAGGTTGAGGTATTGCATAAGCCAACTGTTGTGTTTGGCAAGCATCCTTCAATTCGTGATCCTCGGCAGATATTTTAGCCGGATTATCTGCTTCAGATATTGCCAGAGAAGTACAAGCGGAAAGGAAACAGACTCCAACGATAATTGCCACCAGTATTCTCAATCGTCTATTCATCAATGCTCACCAGCTCATAGGTGCGGCTCCCCAGACCAATAGCCTCCGCGTGTTCCAGCGTATGCAGGCCGTTGCGAGACTCCATACGCTGCACCAGCGAAGCACCATCCTCTGCCGCATAGACCAGATCCACACAAGCCTGATCCAACGCAACGGGGTCGTAGGACGCCAAAATTCCGATGTCGTGCATATCTGGTTCCGCAGGGCTGCCATCGCAGTCACAGTCCACGGAAAGGCGGTTCATGACATTGATGTAAAGAATATTGCCATCCAGTGCTTCCACGACGGATTTTCCTGCTTCCGCCATGGATTCCAGGAAGGCGTCCTGATCGCCACCCCACATACTTCCCCCGGTGCCGCCGGAATGGATATGGGCTTTTCCTTCGGAAGAAGCAATGCCAATGGAAATGTTCTTAATGGCTCCTCCGAACCCGGCCATGGAATGACCCTTAAAGTGGGAGAGAACCACGAAATAATCATAGTTGGCGAAATTAGCTCCCACATAGTTTTCAGTCAAATTGGTTCCGCCGGTCACCGGAAGGGTCATGGAGCCATTTTCGTCCATGATGTCTACATCGGCAATCGCGGTATAACCGTGATCTTCCGCCACTTGATAATGCATGGCTGTGTTGGAGCGGGAGCCACCATAGGCGGTGTTACACTCCACAATGGTGGGGTTTTCAAAGGATTGTACCAGATCCCCGATCAGATCCGTGCGAAGATAATTGCTGCCCGGCTCACCTGTGGAGAGCTTCACCGCAATATTTCCCTGGGGATTGGCTTCAAGCGCTTCGTAGATAGCAATCAAGCCCTCTGAACTGATGTCTGTCGTCATGTAAACCACCGGATCACCGTCAGAGATTGATTCCTCACTTTCTGCCTCAGAGGACGTCGAAGGCTTGCTCATCTCCGGCTGATTTTCTTCGCCTTGCTGCGGAGAACTGGACGGAGCCTGCGAATCAGATACTATTTCAGACTGCTCAGGCAAGTTTCCCGATCCACAGCCTGCCAACACTCCTGTCAGGAAAACCAAGGACATACAAATGCTGAGAATTTTCTTCATCTTTTTCGCGCCTCCTTATTCCTTTTTCGACTATTTCCCAGGTTCCTGAGCAGCCGTCCAATATAATGGGTCAGGAAAATACAAGTTGCCATCATGGCGAGATAGTCAAGATAAAACAGCAACTTGGATTCTCCGAAATCAAGAAATACGAACTGTGTTTGTACCAGCATGTAGGTCAGCAGATTTCGTCTCAAAAAGACCGTTACGCCATATACAGCGATTACCGCACTTACAAGAAACAGCACTACACTACGGACACGGGAAGATTCTTTGATTCGGAACACCTTCCTTGCAAGACCGGTGAAAATCCCCCAATGGATGCCCAAATGCAACGCCATTACCACAAAGCCCCAGTAGGAAGAAGCCATGTGCAGCAGTCGTGCCAGTGAAATCCCGCCATGAATATTCAGAAATACAAACACATAATTGGAAAGCATGATTCCGCTGATCATCAGACAGATCATCGCCGCAAATACGGTAAGATCCAAAATCAGCTGAAAGATACGAAAGGGTGTCTGCCTTCCACGGAACAGGGTTTTGTACCAATTCCAGTTAAGTATGTGATGAGCAATAAAGAGGACGAACATCCCTGCGCCTGCCCATTCATGGGCCACATCACCCCAGAACTGGTACCCCATCAGAAAAAGCAGTGCCAGCGTCATCAGCACGTCGATGACAATTTTGAGTCGTGCTTTCAGTTTCACAGGGGTTTTCTCCTTCCTTCAATTACCCGTTCAGACCCAGGCTATCCAGCCATGTGGTCACACGGTTTTCTACATCTCCCAGTTCACCTTCTGTAAGGTCCAGACCTTCCAGAATCGTCGCACCGGCGGCACTTTCTTCAATGCCTGTCAGGCTTCTGCCAAAACCGCCGCTGGCACTGGTGTTAAAGGGGATCAATGTCTTTCCGGTAAAATCATAGGATTCCAGGAAGGTATAGACGGCCATGGGTGCGTCGCTCCACCAGTTGGGGTAACCCACGAAGATCGTATCGTAACTATCCCAGTTTTCCACCTGGGCATTCAGTTCTGGACGGGCGTCCTCTCCTTGTTCCTGCTGGGCGACATCCAAAAGCGTATTGTAATCGTCGGTATAAGGCGTTACGGTAGCAATCTCAAAGAGATCGGCACCGGTTTCCTGGGCGATGATTTCAGCCATTTGCTGCGTGTTGCCAGACCAGGAGAAGTAGGCCACCAGAGTTTCTCCCTCTTCGGTGGATTCCTCCGGCTGGGAAGAAGGAGCGTCAGATGCAGGCACTTCCGAGGAATCGGGAGTTTCGGAAGGGGTGGAAGAGGGTTCCGAAGAAGAGACAGGCGGTTCGGAGCTGGTGTCTCCGCCGGAAGACGGATTTCCGCCGCACGCGGCAAGAGAAAACACCATGGTCATTGCTACCAGAACAGAGAATAGTTTTTTCATAAGGGTCATTCCTTTCGTTTGGTTTATTTTTAAGAGCCAACGTCATGCGTCAGCCTCTTGTTTACTTTCCGTCAGAGGCGGATTCCACTTTTTGATCTTACAGGGATTTCCACAGGCGATGGCGTTATCCGGGATGGATTCTGTCACCACACTTCCGGCACCTATGACAACATTATTGCCAATGGAGACCCCAGGAAGAATCACGGTGCCGCCTCCGATCCAGGTGTAGCTTCCGATTGTGACCGGCGACGTCCAGGTTTTTACCGCCATGGTTCCGTCCGGTTCTTCCCAGAATCGCTCTGCTCCATTGAGGGGATGCTGGGAAGTGTATACCTTGACGTCCGGACCTAAAAGAGTATTGCTGCCAATGGATATGGGGCCCGCATCCAGAAGTGTGCAATTCATATTGATAAAGCTGTTGTCACCAACGGTAATGTTATAGCCGTAATCCACGGAGAAGGGTTGATTGACACGCACATTCTTGCCAACAGATCCCAGAAAGAGCCGCAGAATCATGTCCTTGGCCTGTGCATCCGTTGCAGGCAAGCTGTTATAGGTTTTCGCCCAGTCCTTTCCTCGGTTGTACTGACTGCGGATTTCCGGGTCGCGGGCATCATAAATTTCGCCGCTTTGTTTCTTTTCCATTTCAGTCATTGCAAATTCTCCTTTTGTATTTCCTTTCTATTACCAGTATAGCTGCCTTTCTTCTTCATGTAAAATACTTATAATTCATTGTTAATCATGTGATTTTCGTATGGTTATGTTTGATAAAAAAAGTGCAGGTCCATTTCGTAGAAAAAGACCTGCACTTTCCCTATTGGCCGCCGTGGTATGCTCCCATGGCTGTCAGCAGCATCGCTATATAGACTTTCCGGTTTGATATGCCTCGTCCATAGCTTTCGTTCCCAGCACCTCGCCTTTTTGCCAGACATGCTCTCCCCAGATGATTCCCCGCACCGGCGAGCCTAAACTGTTCAAAATGGATGAAAGATCTTCCGCTGTCCTTTTGAGGCCCTGTTTTCCATCATGCCCCGTGACGATTACATAAGACTGTTTGCCGTCAAGTTCCTGCCACTTCGGCAACAGTCGATCAATCATAGTTTTCATTTGACCACTCATGGTCAAGAAATAAGTAGGCGAGGCCAGTACCAAAACGTCTGTATTTTGTATTTTTTCCAGTATTTCACCCATATCATCTTTTTGTACGCAAAAACCGGTTTTGAAGCAGGCATAACACGCCAGACAGGGACAGATACTCTTTTCACGCAAAGATATTTTTTCTACCTGATGGCCAGCCTCTTTTGCACCGCGCATAAATTCGTCACATAAAAGATCGGAATTACCCTTTGCACGGGGGCTGCCGTTGATAATCAATACATGCATCGTCTTGACCTCCTATGAAACCGAAAAGTCACTGTTTATCTCTTACTGTTCAAATCGGATGTTGTGCAACCGATAAACTTCATCCAGGCTTGTGATGTTGAGAATCAGACTGTGACCACTGTCCATTCCACGGATCTGATTCAAATCATCGTCCGAGAGGGAAAAGTCGTCAATGGCGAAGTTTTCATTGATACGCTCTGCATGCACGGACTTTGGAATTGCCACGATCTTGTTTTGCTGAAGCCAACGCAAAATGACCTGTGCTGGTGTCTTTCCATAGGTTTGACCGATTTCTGTTAAAAGTGGATTGGTAAAGATCTGATTTTGACCTTCCGCAAAGGGAGCCCATGCCATCGGTTGAATTTGATACTGAGTCATCAGTTTCCGAAGCTTCGTCTGTTGACAGAAGGGATGCAGTTCTATCTGATTGACCATGGGTGGGATACGATGGCTGAGAATCAGATCTGTAAGCCGATCCGGCAGAAAATTGCACACACCAATGGCTTTGATACGCCCTTCCTCATAAAGTTCCTCCATGGCTCTCCAACTCCCATGGTAATCACCATAAGGCATATGAACCAAATAAAGATCCAGATAATCCGTCTGCAAATTTTCCAGAGATTTATAAAACGAGCGCTTCGTCTGTTCATATCCAGCGTCTTGAATCCAGACTTTCGACACGAGAAAGGCATCTTCTCTATGAATCCCGCTGTTACGAACAGCGTTCCCAACTGCACGCTCGTTGCCGTAACATGCAGCCGTGTCGATCAAACGATATCCTGTTTTCAATGCTTCCGCAACAGCTTGCTCACACATTGCAGCATCCGTAATCTGAAAGACACCAAACCCCAGCAATGGCATTGTTACTTGATTTCTTAATTCTATTGTTTCCATTTGCTGTCATCCTTTTCCAATTTGATCTGTACGGCACAATGGACGAAGCGGAATCCGCTTCGCCCATTGTGCAATCATTTTGTTTCGCTGAGCAGTTTCCCACCGACGCCAATATTTTTTGCTAAGTTTTCTCTATTATTTTAGACGGTTGCCCAACTGATAGGCTTCCTGGGGATAGGTGGAATGTTTCGTCATGGAAGGTGTTCCACAGCCATACCCCAGTACCATTCCCATATCCTCCAGATTCAGATAGCGAATCAAGGTTTTATAGTGGGCTTCCAGCGCATCAAAGGTCCAGTTATCGCTATTCCATGCCACCGTCAGCAGCGCAGATTTCATGTGTTTCCCGTGTATAGAACTGTTGAAAGCGCAGAACCGATCCACCAGCGCTTTGAGTTGGGCGGACATTCCATAATAGTACAGCGGAGTGGCAAACACCATCATATCTGCATCCAGGATTTTAGCCCGGATTCCCTCCACATCGTCTTTCTGGGAACAGGGCCCCTCATAGCCGCAATGGATACAGCCAGTACAGGGATGAATGTCAGCATGGGCTACATCGATGATTTCCACCGTATGACCCGCCTCCTGAGCACCCTGGCGGAAGCATTCCGCCAGCAGGTAGGAGGAGCCCTGCCGATTGGGGCTGCCCAGCAATACTACGATCTTCATTTGCCGGCCCCCCTTATTTCATCTCTTTCTCCCAGTAGCGGATCACATTCAGGGACAAACCGGAAGCCAGCTTCTCCATGGCGGCGATCTCATCCGCCGTCAGTTCCAGCGCGGCAGCCTTAGCAGCATCCTCCACCTGATACACCTTGGTGACGCCGATGATGGGAAGCGTTCCCTTGGCGATGGCCCAGGCCACAGGCACCTGTGCCGGAGCCACACCGTGCTTGTCGGCAATTTTCTTGAGGCAGACATTCAGCTTTTCCAGCTCAGGCAGCATGGGGTTGTAGACGGCGGCACGGTCAGAGCCTTCCGGGAAAGGATGCTGGGTATCGTATTTGCCGGAAAGAGCCTCTTGCTCCAGCACCATGTATGCAAAGAAGGTAATGTCATTTTCCTTGCAATAGTCCAGAATGCCGGACTCTTCGGAAGAACGGTTGAGCAGGCTGTAGTGGTTCTGGATTGCAGAGATCCGCAGTCCCTCTTTTTTCAGGATTTCAGCCGCTTCCTTGATTTCCGCCAGATTATGATTGGAAAGGCCAATGCGTCCGATTTTCCCCATCTTGGCCAAGGGAATCAGTTTGCGGGTCCACTCCGGAGCGCCAACCGGATTGTGAATCCAGTAGATATCCATGTAATCCGTCCCAAGCAGGGTAGCGCTGGTGTCATACATGGTGATTACTGCGTTATCCACTGTCGGGTTGGCACACTGAGGCGTGAACTTGTCAGAGATCAGATAGCTGTCGCGGGGAACGGTGCGCAGGAACTCTCCCAGGACTTTCTCCGAGGTCCCCATACCATAGGCATAGGCAGTATCCCACAGATTCAGTCCTGCCTGCATAGCCGCATCAAATACGGGGCGCAGCTGTTCCGATGTCAGATTGCCGCCAAAGGTTCCGTCGTTGCCCCAGGCCCATGCGCCCAGAGCGATTTTGGGCATTTTCTTCAGTTCGCTCATGTTCATATTCCATTCATCGTTTCAATCAGTCGTTTTTCAGCAAATCTTTACAGGTGTTCAGCGCGTTGAAAAGACGCGGAATTCCCATGTAGCCACTGGCATGAACCAGAGCACAGACAATTTCCTCCTTGGTGTTTCCAACTTTCAGGGCACCCTCCACATGGCTTTTGACCTGTACCTCAGCTCCCCCCATAGCAGCCAGCAAGACCACAGTCAGCAGTTCTCTGGTTTTCCCGTCCAGCCCGGTGCGGGTATTAAAATCGCCAAAACACAGTTCCGTCAGGAAACGAGGAACCGCCTGTGCAAACTCGCCCGGCAGCCAGGTATAGCGCTCTGCAATCTCCGTTCCGTAGACAGGGGCTTGAATCTCCAGACCCTTTGCATACCGCTCCTCGTCCGACACAAGGGTTTTCTGTTCCGGCAGAGGCAGTGCAATGTCGTTTGCGGAAAACACCTCGTTCATGGTACTGATGGCATTGAGCGTCCGGGGGAAGCCGATAAAGGGCGCGCACTGATATACCGCCTCACGGATCTCCACCGGGGTGCATCCAGCGTTCAAGCTGGCCTGCACATGGGCTTTCAGCTGGGGCAGGGCACTGATGGCAGTCAGTACGGTGACTGTCACCAATTCCCGCATCCGGTTATCCAAGCTGCCGGTATAGCACACATCGCCAAAAATATACCCTTGCAGGATCTGCATAAAACCGCCGTCTGTGCCCTCGTCATTTGCAGCTGGGCAATGGAACAGTTCCTGCATCTTTTGTTCTGTTCGTTCTTTTCTATCCATAAGATTTTGCCTTCTTTCTGGTCCGTTCGTTTATTCTGACAGGTATCCCAAATCAGTCAACCACGCTTCCACATCTGCCTGGGCACCAGTAGCGCTGCGTGCTCCGATAGAAATGCCTTCAATCACCGTTGCTTCAGATTCCATTTCCTCAATGGTGCTGATGGCGCTGGAAAATCCGCTGCCGCCAGATGTAACAAAGGGAATAATGGTTTTCCCAGAAAAATCATACTCCTCAAGGAAGCTGTAAATCGACATCGGCATGTCATACCACCAGTTAGGGAAGCCGAGGAAAATCACATCGTAATTATCCAGGTTTTCAATGTGTGTGGAAAGCTCCGGTCTGGCATTGGCGTTGTTTTCTTCCTCGCCCTGATCCACAGTTTCATCATAACTGGCCGGGTAGGGTTCTACGGTGCGAATAGAAAAAATATCAGCACCACTTGCTTCCTGGATCATATGGGCGACAACACCGGTGTTGCCGGTGATTTCATTGTCCCAAATCTGAATGCTGGCACTGGCGGAAGCATCGACATCATCAGGAAGCGGTGCATTTTCCCCGTAGGTGAAGTAAGCCACAAGGATATTGCTGCCAGCCGTTTCTCCAGACTCTTCACTGGATTGTGCTTCGAGCCCTTCACTTGAAGTGGCTTCCGAATCCTCCGTCAGCGGCTGTTCCGGTGTTTGCGTAGAAGACGGAGCCTGAGAAGTGATGGACTGATTCGATTGGCTCAAACTGTTCCCATCACTCTGCTGGGCGCAGGCAGCACATGCCGCGCACAGACAAAGGGAAAGCATGATTGCGATAATCCTTTTCATGTGTTGTTCTCCTTATTATCTATACCGATCTCAAAGGGTTGTTTATCGGTAAGATTTCTTATAAATCGATACACAGTCCTCATGGGACAATGCTGTGGGATCTGCGGCGAACAGTCCTCCCATGGTTTCCCGCGCGTTGGTGGCCAGTTTATCCAATTCATCCGGCGCAATGCCAAAATCGGACATCTTCAAATCGCCCACACCGCAGTCCTGCTGGAGCTGTACCAAAACATCTACAAAATCCTGTGCACAGGCAGCATCCTTTTTCCCCAGCGCCTTGGCCATGTCGATGAACCGGTCATCGCAAGTGTGCTGGTCTACAAAATGCTGATAATAGGCGGCAGAAATCATAATGAGACCCGCACCATGAGGAAGCTCCTGATGGTAAGCGCTCATAGCGTGTTCCATGGAATGCTCGCTGGTACAGCAGCTGACGGTCATTACCTGTCCGGCAAGGTTGTTGGCAAAGGCCATGCCTTCACGAGCTTCCAGATCGCTTCCATCCCGCACCGCACGGGCGAGGTATTTCCCCACATTTTCGATGGCGGTCAGCGCCAGCATATCCCCCATGAGGTTGTGCATCTTGGAGACATAGCACTCGGTACTGTGAAACAGGGTATCGAAGCCCTGATAGGCCGTAAACTTGGGCGGAACAGAAACCATCAGTTCCGGATCAACCACGGCCAAAACGGGAAACAGACAATCATAGCCGCCGAAACCGATTTTCTCGTTGGTTTCATCATTGGTGATAACACCCCACTGATCGGCTTCGGAGCCAGTTCCTGCGGTGGTGGTAATGCAGATGTTTGGCAACGCTTTGTTAACGAGTGCCTTTCCGCCGCCAGTTCCTCCGTTCATATAGTCCCAAATGTCCCCGTCATTGGTGGCCATGGCAGCCATAGCTTTGGAAGCATCCATGACGCTGCCTCCACCCAGGGCAACAATAAAGTCACAGCCGTTCTCCCGCGCAAAAGCTGCGCCCTCCATGACTGTGGAGCGAAGGGGATTTGCCTGTACGCGGTCAAAAACCACGGCTTCCACTTCCGCTTTTTCCAGCTGTTCCAGCAGACGCTGAAGCGTGCCGGTTCTTTTCATGGACTGTCCGTTGGAGATGACAACCATTGCTTTCTTACCAGGCATCTTTTGGGTATGAAGATCATTGAGAACGCCGCATCCGAACAGAGTTCGGGTCGGCACATAAAATTGATAAGCCATTGTGTTTTCTCCTTTTTTCTAATATGTTTGCGTTGCTTCTGATGGTCAAAACTTAGCTACCCACCGTTTCAGTTCCTCTTGCGAAGTGCCTCGGCGAATAATCTGTCCATCCCGAATCACCGCGCCGGGGCAGGAAGGAGCCAGGTCTTTCGCTGTTCTCCCCAGGCCGCTGCCGCCGGATGTGGCAAAGAGGATAATGGTTTTTCCCGTGAAATCACGGCTCTCCAAAAAAGTTTGAATGACGCGGGGTGCCGTGTACCACCAGATGGGAAAGCCGAGGAAAATCCGGTCATAGGTTGTCAAATTCAAATTGCCATCCGCAAGTTCCGGGCGGGCAGAGGGATTGTTCATCTCCACGCTGCTGCGGGAACGCTTATCCTGCCAGTTCAGGTCCTTACTTGTATAGGGGACTGCGGGCTTGATTTCATACAAATCCCCGCCACAGGCCGCAGCAAGGGATTCGGCTGCCTTTGCCGTGACGCCGCTTGCTGAAAAATAGGCTACCAATGTTTTATTTCCCATATTGTTTTTCTCCTTTTAGTCTGCTGCTGTAATGGTAATGGTGCCGCTCATCTGGGCAACAAGCTCCTCACCGGAAACGATCTGCCCCAATTCAAACAGGGATGAATTTTCGTTGTAATCTCCGTAGAACATAACCACATCGCCCCACGGGGCATAATAGGCCAGCGTTCCAGCACCGCCCGCCGCCGTAGGTGTGTCAGAGGTGTCCAGCTCCTGGGGTGGGTAGAAAATCTTTTCGTTTGTGCTGTAATCTTCCACCTCAATGGTCAACGGCAGCTGTTCCAAAAGGGATGAGGCGGCAGAGCTGTCATTGAGGGCATAGATTACCTGATTTTCGCCCCAGGTGACCGAGAGCTGTGTCTCTGCTGTCCCCTCTTCATTTTCGGGTGCAGAAGCGCGGGTGTATCCCAATTCTGCTACCCAGCTTTGAATATCGGCCTGAGAGGAAGAAGCTTCCTCCTCATAGCAGTCAAAAATATTGTCAGAGATCGTGGCATTGGGAATCGCTTCGGAAATTATGTCTACGCTGTTGGACAAGCCGCCGGTTCCATGGGAGCAGAACAGGTATACCTGCTTGCCGGAAAGGTCATTTTCCTCCAGGAAAGTAAGCAGTGCCATGGGTACGCCATACCACCAGTTGGGATAACCCAGAAAGACGGTATCGTATTGCTCCAGATTCTCAACCTGTTCCTGCAGCGCCGGTCGTGCCTGATCGCCCCGCTCCTGATTTGCCCGTGCAAGACACTCATCCCAATCACTGGGGTAAGGCTCAGTCACTCGGATAGCAAACAAATCCCCACCGGTTTCCTCCTGGACCCAACCGGCCAGCTCCTGCACATTGCCGGGAGCAATTACACTGGGGGAAGCAACTGCGTCCACATCCTCGGCCAAAATCGCATTATCCGCCCAGGAAAAATAGGCAACAAGGATATTTTCATTCCCAACATTCCCTTCCTGCTCTGACGGAGAAGACTCTTCCGGAATAGAGGCAGGTTCCTGAGACTGCGAAGACTCCGACGAAGGAGCGGTATTGCTGCTCGGCTCATTCGCGGAATTTCCACAAGCAGCCAAGGAAAGCGATAATGCAGCGGCTAATAGAATTGCAAGCATCTTCTTCATATTGGTTCCTCCTGCAATAAACAGTTTTAGTGTGAACTACCATGGTTATTTTCTGATTTTATTATAGAAT
>DVIY01000195.1 GCA_018710915.1 Candidatus Gallacutalibacter pullistercoris | reverse complement strand
TATAATTGCAATGAGCCATTTCAAATCCGATGAAAAAAATGACAGTTTGTATAAGGTGAAAATGCATGAAAATAGTTGAATTTTGATGATTTTCCCGTTACAATAAAGTACAAAACAATACTTACTGTATTTTGCAATGAATTGAGGCGGGGTGCCAATGAAACATACCAGAAAGCATGGAGAAAAAATTGTCAAAGCTAAACCCAGTGGTTATGAGGAGCGGGAGATTCGCCGGTTGGGCAGGATTCGTATTGCAATCGGAATGTTACTGCTTGGTGTTGTTGCTGCAAGCGGATGGCTGGTCTGGGAGCGTGTAACCGTTCCATATGAAAAAGCAGAAAACACAGATTCTTCCATTTCGAGCAGTCCGTCTTCAAAGGAAGAAACATTGCCGGTATATACCGATGACTTTAATTTAAAGCTGGCCAATCAGGAAAATTCTCTGACGGAAGAACAGGGGCCGGAATTGACAGAATACCAGGGCATACAGGTGGACGAGCGTATTGTTCCGGCTCTGGAAGCCTTGCTGAAAGCAGCAGAAGAAGCGGATGTTCCTTTGCAGCTGGTTTCGGGATATGTGAGTCCGGAAGAACAGGATGAACTTTTCCAGAAAGAAGTCGAACGGCTGATAAAAGAGGAAAGCTATTCTCGGGTAATGGCTGAACAGACTGCGTCGCAAAATGTGGCGCCCGGAAACCAGGACGACAGCCAAACGGGTATGTCAGTGGTTGTACAGTCAGAAAAGGAAAGCAGCGATTTTTCTTCTACGGCAGAATATCGCTGGCTGTATCGCCATTGTATAGACTATGGTTTTGTTTTCCGCTATCCGGAAGGGAAAAAGAGCTATACTGGCCGCGATTTTGACCCCAATTGTATCCGCTATGTGGGTGAAAAGGCTGCTGCCCGTATGCGCCAGCTGCAAATGAGCCTGGAAGAATATGTAGATTATGTGGGATGAATTTGCAAATATCTGACCTTCATTTTTGAAAAAACAGGGATTTGCAGGCTTTTTTTCTGGAAAAAAGCCTTTTCTGAAAAAATAATGCTTGCAATTCCGGTGCTGTTGTGGTAGAATCCACTTGTTAACGTTGTAGTACGTGAGTATGGCTGAGAGAGGTGACAAAGATGCAGGAGAATATGCACCCCAAGTATGTGAAGACCACGATTACTTGTGCTTGCGGCAACGTGATCGAAACACGTTCCACCAAAGAGAATATTCGTGTTGAAATTTGCTCTAAGTGCCATCCGTTCTTCACCGGCAAGCAGAAGCTTGTTGACACCAGCGGACGTGTGGACATGTTCAAGAAGCGTTACGGCTTACAGGACAAATAAGTGTTTTCTTCTCGGGCGGTGCAGCGATGCGCCGCCCAAGTTTTTTTACAAAGAATTTTTGGGGACGGAGTGAACAACATGGCAGAATATCGGACGATTGCCGGACAGGCGCAGGATGAGTTTGTCGAGCGGCGTTCGCGTTTTATTGGATATGCCAAGCCTGTGCAGACGGAAGAAGAGGCAACCGCCTTTATTGCCGAGATGAAGTCAAAGCACTGGGATGCTACACACAATGTCTATGCATATATTTTGCGGGAAGGGCAGCTTCAGCGTTATTCAGATGATGGAGAGCCGCAGGGAACGGCCGGAATTCCGGTTCTGGATGTTTTGCAGAAATCCCATGTAACAGATCTCGTGGTTGTGGTGACCCGTTATTTTGGCGGAATCCTTTTGGGCGGCGGCGGATTGGTGCGTGCCTATTCCCACGGCGCCTCGATTGCACTGAAAGCGGCCGGGATTATTACCATGAAAGAATGTGCCCTGCTGCGTTTGACCTGCGATTATGCCCAGTATGGCCGCGTGGGCTCTTTGGTACCCGAATGTGGCGGCGTGACCGATAATACGGATTTTACCGAAATTGTTACGATTCGCTTTCATATGGCTCCAGAGAATCTCAATGCTTTTTCCAAAAAATTAGCAGATGCGACCAATGGTCAGGTGTCGTTTGAGCAGGAGGGGCAGGAATTTTTCAAAATCGAAAGCGAAGAATAGACGAAATGGTTGGTTACGGGAGGATATCATATCTTTTTGATTCAAAAACAGAAAAATTTTTATTTTTTTAAAGGTTATTTTGATTTTTTGGCGTATAGTAAGAATGAGAGGGTTTCCGGGACTTGTTCGCGGGGCCTTTTCTCCGTTTAACCCCATATTATAGAAAGGCGGGGCGACAGATGACGGTTCGTGAGGAATTTCAAAAATGGGAAGAAGAATTTCTTTCACCAGAAGCCTCCCTTTCCCGCAACACGCGGGGCAGAGAAAGAGCGGAAGAAGAATGTTCCCTGCGTACGCCATATCAGCGTGACCGCGACCGGATCATTCATTGTAAAGCATTTCGGCGGCTGAAACATAAGACACAGGTTTTTCTTGCGCCGCAGGGGGACCATTACCGCACGCGGCTGACGCATACGCTGGAGGTTGCACAGATTGCCCGAACTGTTGCGCGGGCATTGCGTCTGAATGAGGACCTGACAGAAGCAATTGCATTGGGGCATGATTTGGGGCATACCCCGTTTGGCCATGCGGGTGAACAGGTGCTCAACCAGCTGTACCCGAGTGGATTCCGTCATTTTGAACAGAGTGTCCGGGTGGTGGAAAAGCTGGAAAAAGAAGGGCGGGGGCTGAACCTTACCTGGGAGGTGCGCGATGGGATCCTGTGCCATACCCGCGGACAGGAAGCTGCTACCGCCGAAGGGCGGCTGGTCCGTCTCGCAGACAAAATTGCCTATCTGAACCACGATATTGATGATGCAGTTCGGGCGGGTGTGCTTTCAGAAAGCAAGATCCCTCGAACAGTGACTGCGGTGCTGGGAGAGAAACGCTCACAGCGGATTGACCGGATGGTTCACTCTGTGGTAGAAAACAGCCATAGTGGCAGGATCTGCATGGAGCAGGATGTTGAAGAAGCTTTTTATTGCCTGCACGATTTCATGTATGAGCATGTATATCTAAACCGGCAGGCGAAGCGTGAAGAAGAAAAAGTTCCTAACTTATTGGGAACGCTGTATGGATATCTTCTGTCTCCCGGCAGGCTTCCGCCAGAGATGGAAATGATTATACAGGAAGAAGGAATTGAGCGGGCAGTTTGTGATTATATTGCCGGTATGACAGATCAATACGCGGTGGACATGTTCCACCGGGTTTTTATTCCGCGGGCATGGAGTCGCTGATGCGACTATTGGGAAAGGAGGAATGGTATGCCGCTTCCCGATTTATTTTTGCAGGAGTTGAAAGCCCGCACAGATATTACGGAGCTGGTTTCCTCTTATGTGAATTTGCGTCGCAGTGGTCGCAATCTGGTGGGATTGTGCCCTTTTCATCACGAGAAGACTGCCTCCTTTAACGTTTATCCCGATAATGGCTCTTTTTACTGTTTTGGCTGTGGGGCAGGCGGGGATGTTATCACCTTTGTGCGGAAAATAGAAAATCTGGATTATATGGAATCGGTTCGGTTTCTGGCGCAGCGTGCAGGGCTTCAGGTGCCCGAAGAGCATGTAGACGACAGCATGTCGCGTTTGCGGACGCGTGTGTTGGAAATCAACCGTGAAACAGCGCGTTTTTACCATAAAACGCTGATTTCTCAGGAAGGAAAGCCGGGCTTGGATTATCTGACCGGCCGTGGGCTTTCCATGCGGACAATCCGTCATTTTGGTCTGGGTTTTTCACCCGCAAGCCGTTTTGCGCTGTGCGACCACTTGAAGCGTATGAAATATACGGAAGATGAACTGGTACAGGCGAACGTTGCGTTTCGTACCCGCAACGGGCGTATCATGGATCGCTTTCATGGCCGCGTCATGTTTCCTATCATTGATTTGCGGGGAAATGTGGTTGCGTTTGGCGGGCGTATCCTCACCGACGAAAAGCCCAAATATATCAATACTTCCGATACACCGGTGTATCATAAAAGCAGCGGCCTTTTTGCCATGAATTTTGCCAAAAACAATGGCGGTGAACAGCTGATTCTGGCAGAGGGGTATATGGATGTGATTTCGCTGCATCAGGCGGGATTCACCAACGCGATGGCTTCGCTGGGAACTTCATTGACCGTGGAACAGGCGCGGCTGATGGCACGATATGCCAAAGAGGTGGTCATCTGCTATGACTCAGATGCTGCCGGGCAAAAAGCAGCTTCACGGGCTATCCCCATGCTGCGGGATGCGGGACTGCTGGTAAAAGTATTGACCGTTCCGGGGAATAAAGACCCGGATGAATATATTCGTTCGCACGGGGCAGAAGGGCACATTTATTTTAAGCGGCTGCTGGATGAATGTGGAAATGATGTGGAGTACCGCCTCGCCCGGCTGAGAGAGTCCTGCAATATGAATACGGCAGATGGACGGGTAGCCTATCTGACAGGCGCTGCTCAAATGCTGTCCACACTGGAAAATCGCATTGAACAGGAAGTGTATGCCGGAAAACTGGCGGAAGAAATGGGCATAGACAAGAGCACCATTATGCTTCAGGTGAAGAAGCAGGTTCGCCAACGCGAGAAGCAGCGGACCCAGCGCCAATTCCGAGAGATTCAGCAGCAGATGAGCGCGGTGCGCGATGAAGTGAATCCGGAGAAAAGCCGCCACCTTCGCGCTGCTAATGCTGAGGAAGCGCTCATTGCCTATCTGTTTGCCCATCCGGATTGTGCAGAATGGGTTTCCGGCTGTATTTCGCCGGAAAAATTCAGCACAAGTTTTACCCGAAGGGTATATCAGGCGGTGCTGGGGAAAATTACTACTGATAAACCTTTGAGTCTTACCGATTTGACAGAAGCATTGACCGCCGAAGAGATTTCGTCGGTTGCCAGGATTCTGGCGAGGTATCACGGTGTTTCTGTGGGGAGGCAGGATGCAGAGGAATATATACAGGTTATCAGGCAGGAATCCGGAAAGCTCAGTGAAGAAGAGCTTCGAGGAGCAACTGGAGAAGATTTGATGCAGCAGCTTCAGACGCTGCGGGAAATGAAAAAATAGGGGGACTTTTTTATGGCAGCTGTACAAGATAAAAAAACCGTTATTAAAGATTTGCTGGAGCAGGGCAAGGCAAAAGGCTCTTTGACCACAAAAGAGATTCTGGATGCCCTGGGAGAGATGGACTTTGACCCGGAGCATCTGGAAAAGTTTTATGATACGCTGGAAGCTCTGGGGGTGGAAATTGTAGATGAGGGATTCAGTGATATTGAAGATATTCCGCTGGAAGAACTGGATGAATTTGATGTCCCGCAGGACGATGGCGAAGATCTGGAAACCAGCCTGAGCACAGAAGGGATTGCCATTGACGACCCTGTCAAAGTGTATTTGAAGGAAATCGGCCGTGTGCCCCTGCTCACGCCTGATGAAGAGATTGATTTGGCCATTCGAATCGGCAATGGAGACGAAAGTGCGAAAAAGCGCCTGTCCGAGGCAAACCTGCGTCTGGTGGTCAGTATCGCCAAGCGTTATCTGGGACGCGGCATGCAGTTCCTCGATCTGATTCAGGAAGGTAACCTCGGCCTCATTAAGGCAGTAGAAAAATTTGACTATACCAAGGGCTTTAAGTTCTCCACCTATGCAACCTGGTGGATTCGCCAGGCGATTACCCGCGCGATTGCCGATCAGGCAAGGACGATTCGAATTCCGGTGCATATGGTAGAGACTATCAACAAAGTGAAGAAGGTCTCCAGCCAGCTGCTGCATACCAATGGCCACGAGCCCACTGCGGATGAAATCGCCGTTGAGCTGGATATGCCCGTGGACAAGGTGCGTGAAATTATGCGTGTGGCACAGGAGCCGGTTTCTCTGGAAACGCCTATTGGCGAAGAGGAAGACAGCCATCTGGGTGATTTTATTCAGGATGACGACGCACCTGCTCCGCAGGATGCCGCTTCCCATACGCTTCTGAAAGAGCAGCTCTCTGAAGTTCTGGACACCCTGACGCCCCGTGAGGAAAAAGTGCTGCGTCTGCGTTTCGGTCTGGAAGACGGACGTTCCCGCACACTGGAAGAAGTAGGTAAAGAATTCAACGTTACCCGTGAGCGCATCCGCCAGATTGAGGCCAAAGCTCTGCGCAAGCTGCGCCACCCCAGCCGCAGCAAGAAGCTGAAGGACTTTTTGGATTGATTAAAGGAGTGGCTTTATGCATATCACGCTGGAAACGGACTATGCGGTCCGGATTGTGGAAGCGCTGACCCGGGAAGGAAAACGGCTGGATGCCCGTACCATTTCGGGGCGAACCTGTGTTCCGCAGCGTTTTGCGCTGAAAATTCTGCGCAAACTGGTAGCCGATGGCCTGGTCCGTTCCTATCAGGGGGCGTCCGGCGGATATGAGCTGGCACGCTGCCCGGAGAAAATTACCCTGCGGGAAGTCATTGAGTCGGTGGAAGGCCCATACCGTATCAGCCGCTGCCAGGGGGATGAATATTGCTGTGACCATACATCCTGCCGCTTTCACCAGATTTATGAGGAAATCTCTGATCTGGTGAGGGCAAGATTGGATGAGTATACGTTTGCAGCAATTTGCCAGCCGGGTGATGCGCCGCCGTGCGACCATAATTGTGCTGGTTGTGAAAAGCAGCATACATAAAAAGGAGCGTCTGCAATGTATGAGTGGTTTGATGCATACTGTATGGCAAAACCCGGCGTGACCCGCGATTTTAAAGCGGAATGGGGATGGTACCGGTATTTTGTCGGTGGAAAATTTTTTGCAGCGGCTGGGCGGAACGAAGAAGGAGAAATCTTTTTCCTCACGCTTCGCTGCGAACCTGATTTTAATCAGTTCCTGCGTCAAAATTTTCAGGCAATTGCACCGGGCTTTTATTCAAATAAAGAGTTGTGGAATACCGTCTGGTTTTCTCTCGAAAAGATTCCAGAGCGGGATCGCCTTGCCAGTGCGCCGCCGCTTTTTCCGCCAGATGAACTGGTGCGTGAAATGACAGACCGCTCCTACCATATTATGGTGGGAAAATTGACGAAAAAAGTGCGTGCTCAATTGTTTTTGGACGAAAAATAAGCGCACACCCGTCCGCGTGTTTTTGACGGATTTGAACCTTTTTTGAATCTTTTTTTATTGTATCATGCAAAAAAAGCAGCCTGTTTTCGTTCTAGGAACAGGCTGCTTTTTGATTCTTTAAAAGAATTATTTGGAATAAAATCGGGCAAAAAATAAAAAAAACAGGTTAAAAACCTGCTTTTTCCCCTAAAAGTCTTGACAAAAAGAAAAATAGACGATAAAATAATATACTGCATTATCATAGATAACTATGCTCTGAGGAATCTGTGATACAGTTTAGCACATCTTTCAAAAAAACGCAAGTGTTTTCGCGAAAAATTGTCGCGGACCAAAAGAGGAGAAGGTGTGATGAATGGACGGGGGAGCTTCTCTATCCATCACATGATGCCGCAGAATGATCAATACCTGGAATGGAGTGATTGAGCCAATGGTGAATGTCAAACCGGTGCAGTTGGGCAAAAACACCCGCATGAGCTTTTCTCGTATTGAGGAAGTCGAGAAAATGCCAAACCTCATTGAGGTGCAGAAAAATTCATACCAGTGGTTCCTGGATGAGGGTCTGAAAGAGGTTTTTCGGGATGTTTCCGGTATTACGGACTTCACGGGAAATCTGGTTCTGGATTTTGTCAACTATAAGCTGGACGAGGAGCCCAATTACAGTGTGATCGAGTGTAAAGAGCGCGATGCCACTTATGCAAAGGCTCTTCGGGTAACGGCTCGTCTGCTGAACAAAGAAAGCGGTGAGATTAAGGAATCCGAAGTGTTCATGGGGGATTTTCCTCTCATGACCGAAAGTGGTACCTTTGTGATTAACGGTGCGGAACGTGTTATTGTTTCTCAGTTGGTCCGTTCTCCCGGTGTGTACTACAAGATGGAGTACGACAAGACCGGCAAGGAGCTGTTCAGTTCTACCGTCATTCCCAACCGCGGTGCATGGCTTGAATACGAGAATGACGCCAATGACGTTTTCTATGTGCGTATCGATAAAAACCGCAAGATCCCGATTACGGTATTTCTGCGTGCGCTGGGTCTGGGTACCGACGAAGAAATCCGTAATTATTTCGGTATTGATGACCGCATTGAAGCCACACTGGAAAAGGACACTACCCATAGTGTAGAAGAGGGCCTGTTTGAAGTATACCGCAAGCTGCGCCCCAGTGAGCCGCCCACGATTGAAAGTGCGCAGTCTCATATCAACGGCCTGTTCTTTGATTCCCGCCGTTATGACCTGTCCCGCGTAGGACGCTATAAATACAATAAAAAGCTGAACCTGGCTGGCCGTATTACCGACCAGAAGCTGACACAGCCGATTGCCAACCCCCTGACCGGCGAGGTTATGGCAGAGGCTGGCGAAGTGATTTCCCGCAGCAAAGCAGAAGAAATCGACAATGCTGGCGTGACGATTGCTTATGTGGAGGTTGGCGACCGTGAGGTCAAGGTTATCTCCAACGGTATGGTGGATATCTCCAAATATGTGGATTTTGACGCCAAAGAAGAATGTGGCATCAACGAGCGTGTGCGTTTCAGCGTGCTGGCAGAAATTTTGGAGGCCTGCGGCGATGACGAAGAAGAGCTGAAAGAGCAGCTTCGTGCCCGTGCAGCAGACCTGATCCCCAATCATATCATCATTGATGATATCTTCTCTTCCATCAACTACATGAACTGCCTGGCCATGGGCCTTGGCACAACAGATGATATCGACCATCTGGGCAACCGCCGTATCCGTTCCGTGGGCGAACTGCTGCAGAACCAGTTCCGCATCGGTTTCTCCCGTTTGGAGCGTGTGATCCGCGAGCGCATGACCCTGCAGGCACAGGATCTGGAGGCACTGACCCCTCATTCTCTGATCAACATCCGTCCTGTGGTAGCAGCTATCAAAGAGTTCTTTGGTTCTTCCCCGCTGTCCCAGTTTATGGATCAGACCAACCCTCTGGCAGAATTGACCCACAAGCGTCGTCTGTCCGCACTGGGCCCCGGCGGTCTGTCTCGTGACCGTGCCGGATTTGAGGTGCGTGACGTTCACTACAGCCACTATGGCCGTATGTGCCCTGTGGAAACGCCTGAAGGCCCCAACATCGGCCTGATTTCTTATCTGGCTACTTTTGCAAGAATCAACGAGTACGGCTTTGTAGAGGCGCCTTTCCGTAAAGTGGACAAGGAGAATGCCCGCGTTACCAATGAAGTGCACTATATGACAGCCGACGAAGAAGACGAGTTTATCGTAGCGCAGGCAAACGAACCGCTGGATGAAAACGGTTACTTCCTGCACAATAAGATCAATGGCCGTCATCGTGAGAGCTTTGTGGAAGTTGATCGCCACAAGGCAGACTTCATGGACGTGTCTCCCCGGATGGTTGTTTCCGTCGCTACCGCTATGATCCCCTTCCTGGAAAACGACGATACCAACCGTGCATTGATGGGTGCAAACATGCAGCGTCAGGCTGTGCCGCTGCTGAAGACTGAATCCCCCATCGTAGGTACCGGTATGGAATACAAAGCCGGTGTGGACTCGGGTGTGTGTGTGCTGGCAAAGCGTGCCGGTATTGTACGCAGCGTGAGCGCTACCGAGGTTCGTGTGACCGCCGATAACGGTGAAGTGGATACCTATCAGATCACCAAGTTCCTGCGCTCCAACCAGAGCACCTGTATCAACCAGGTTCCTGTAGTGGAACGCGGTGACCGTGTGGAAGTGGGCGATGTGATCGCTGATGGTCCCGCTATTTCCAACGGTGAAATTTCTCTGGGTAAAAATGCCCTGATCGGCTTTATGACCTGGGAAGGTTATAACTACGAGGACGCCGTTCTGCTGAATGAAAAAATTGTCCGCGACGATGTATATACCTCCATCCATATCGAAGAATATGAAATGGAAGCCCGCGACACCAAGCTCGGACCGGAGGAAATTACCCGCGATATCCCCAATGTAAACGAAGACCTGCTCCGTGACCTGGACGACCGCGGAATTATCCGTGTAGGCGCCGATGTTCGTGCAGGTGATATCCTGGTTGGTAAGGTTACCCCCAAGGGTGAAACCGAGCTGACCGCAGAAGAGCGCTTGCTGCGTGCAATCTTTGGTGAGAAGGCCAGAGAAGTTCGTGATACCTCTCTGCGTGTGCCTCATGGTGAATACGGTATCGTGGTGGATGTCAAAGTCTTTACCCGCGAGAACAGCCACGACGAGCTGAGCCCCGGTGTCAATAAAGTGGTTCGCTGCTACATCGCACAGAAGAGAAAGATCTCTGTGGGCGATAAGATGGCAGGCCGTCACGGTAACAAGGGTGTTGTTTCCCGTATTCTGCCCATGGAGGAAATGCCCTTCCTGCCCGACGGTACTCCGCTGGATATCGTTCTGAACCCCCTGGGCGTGCCTTCTCGTATGAACATCGGTCAGGTGCTGGAGGTTCATCTGGGTATGGCTGCCAAGGCACTGGGCTGGAAGATCATGACACCTGTTTTTGACGGTGCACACGAAGAAGATATCCGTGAATGCTTTAAGATGGCCGGCATGAGCGAAGACGGCAAGTTCTGGCTGCGCGACGGCCGTACCGGTGAATACTTTGACAACCCGGTTACCGTTGGATACATGTACTACCTCAAGCTCCACCATCTGGTTGATGATAAAATCCATGCACGTTCCACTGGCCCGTACTCTCTGGTTACACAGCAGCCTCTGGGTGGTAAAGCCCAGTTCGGCGGCCAGCGTTTCGGTGAGATGGAAGTTTGGGCCCTGGAAGCTTACGGCGCAGCTTACACCCTGCAGGAAATCCTGACGGTGAAGTCTGACGACGTGGTGGGCCGTGTGAAGACTTACGAGGCCATTGTCAAGGGTCAGAATATCCCGCAGCCTGGTGTGCCTGAGTCCTTTAAGGTTCTGATTAAGGAACTGCAGTCTCTGGGTCTGGATATTAAGGTGCTGGATAAGAACAACGAAGAAATCGATCTGAAGCAGAACTTCGACGATGATGACGATATGGGCTTTACCCCGTCCAACGATATGTTTGATGAACCCACTGTTACCGAAGAAGGCGATCTGGACGGCTATACCATGGAAGACACCGATGAGGATGATCTGTTCGGTGACGACAGCATGGGTCTGGATGACCTGTTTGGCGATAGCGGGGACGATGACGGCAGCGACGATATGATGTAAGAGTTGGGGGTTGAACGATGGAATTTAACGTGTTTGAATCGATCAAAATCGGTCTGGCTTCCCCGGATAAGATCCGTGAGTGGTCTCATGGTGAGGTCAAGAAGCCCGAAACCATTAACTACCGCACCCTGAAGCCGGAACGCGACGGTCTGTTCTGTGAGCGCATTTTTGGACCCCAGAAGGACTGGGAATGCCATTGCGGTAAATATAAGCGTATTCGTTATAAGGGCAAAATCTGTGACCGCTGCGGCGTGGAAGTCACCCGCAGCAAGGTCCGCCGTGAGCGTATGGGCCACATTGAGCTGGCTGCTCCGGTTTCCCATATTTGGTATTTCAAGGGGATTCCGTCCCGCATCGGCCTGATGCTGGATATTTCTCCCCGTATGCTGGAAAAGGTTCTTTATTTTGCCCTGTACATCGTCACCGATCCCGGTAATGTTCGTGAGCTTTCCAAGAAGCAGCTGCTGAACGAAAAAGAATATCGGGATATGCGTGAAAAATATGAGGATGATTTCAAAGCCGCTATGGGCGCTGAGGCAATCAAAGATTTGCTTGCTGAAATCGACCTCGACAAGCTCTCCAATGAGCTGAAAGAAGAATTGCAGGGCGCTTCCGGTCAGAAGCGCGTGCGTCTGCTCAAGCGTCTGGAAGCTGTAGAAGCCTTCCGCATGTCCGGTAACCGTCCTGAGTGGATGATTCTGGATGTGGTTCCGGTTATTCCGCCGGATATTCGCCCCATGGTACAGCTGGACGGCGGCCGTTTTGCCACCTCCGACCTGAACGACTTGTACCGCCGCGTCATCAACCGCAACAATCGTTTGAAGAGACTGCTGGAGCTGGGAGCACCGGATATCATCGTGCGCAACGAGAAGCGCATGCTGCAGGAAGCTGTTGACGCGCTGATCGACAATGGCCGCCGCGGGCGCCCCGTAACAGGCCCCAATAACCGCCCGCTGAAATCCCTTTCTGATATGCTGAAAGGTAAGCAGGGACGTTTCCGTCAGAACTTGTTGGGTAAGCGTGTTGACTATTCCGGCCGTTCCGTTATCGTGGTTGGCCCTGAGCTGAAGATGTATCAGTGCGGCCTGCCCAAGGAGATGGCACTGGAGCTGTTTAAGCCCTTTGTGATGAAGCGTCTGGTAGAAACCGGTAAGGCCGGCAACATCAAGGCTGCCAGAAAAGCGGTAGAGCGTGCGAAGCCCGAGGTTTGGGACGCTCTGGAAATCGTCATCAAGAACCATCCTGTTCTGCTGAACCGTGCACCTACGCTGCACCGCCTGGGTATCCAGGCATTTGAGCCGGTGCTGGTAGAAGGCCGCGCCCTGAAACTGCATCCGCTGGTTTGTACTGCATATAACGCTGACTTCGACGGCGACCAGATGGCTGTTCACGTGCCGCTGTCCGCTGAAGCACAGGCAGAAGCCCGTTTCCTGATGTTGGCCGCCAACAACCTGCTGAAGCCGTCTGATGGACGTCCGGTGGCTGTGCCTACACAGGATATGGTTCTGGGTTCCTATTACCTGACTATGGATAAAGACGGCGAACCCGGTGAGGGCAAGATTTTCCGCGATGTGGACGAGGCCCTGATGGCTTATGACGCACATGTGGTCAGCCTGCACGCCAAGATCAAAGTCCGCCGTGAGATGGAAGTCAACGGTGAACTCGTTCGCGGTCTGGTGGACACTACCGTTGGCCGTATCATCTTTAACCGCCCCATTCCACAGGATCTGGGCTATGTGGATCGTTCCAAGCCTGAAAACCTGCTGAAGTTTGAGATTGGCTTCCTGGTTGGCAAAAAGCAGCTGGGTAAAATCATTGAGAAGTGCATTAAAGTGCACGGTACTGCGATTACTTCCGAAGTGCTGGACAACGTGAAAGCACAGGGATATAAATATTCTACCATTGGCGCCATCACTGTGGCTGTCTGCGATGCAACCATTCCGCCGCAGAAGAAGCAGATTCTGGCCGATGCAGAAGCGAAAATCGACGAGATCACGGATGAGTTCAACGAAGGCCTGTTGTCTGAAGAGGAGCGCTCTGGCGCCGTTCTGAAGACCTGGGAAAAGGCAACCAATGATGTAACCACTGCCCTGCAAAAGGGTCTGGACCGCAACAACCCTATTTTCATGATGGCAGACTCCGGTGCTCGTGGTTCTATGAGCCAGATTCGTCAGCTGGCCGGTATGCGCGGTCTGATTGCCAACACCTCCGGTAAGGTTATCGAAATTCCGATTCGTGCAAACTATCGTGAAGGCCTGAACATTTTGGAATACTTCATTTCTTCCCGTGGTGCACGTAAAGGTCTGGCCGATACCGCTCTGCGTACCGCTGACTCCGGTTATCTGACCCGTCGTCTGGTAGACGTTTCTCAGGACGTGATTATCCGCGAAGATGACTGCGGCGCAACCGACGGCCTCGAGGTCTTCGACATCAAGGAAGGCAGCGAGTCCATTGAAAGCATGCACGAACGTCTTATCGGCCGTTATCTGGTTGAAGATTTCGTGGATGAAGAGACCGGTGAAGTGCTGGTTTCCAAGGATAAGATGATGGATGACCATGACGCTGATATTATTGTGGGTCATGGTGTAGAGACCATTAAGATTCGTTCGATTCTGAACTGCCGCGCGAAGCACGGCGTCTGTAAGAAGTGCTATGGTTCTGACCTGGCAAACGGACAGCCTGTTACTGTGGGTGAAGCTGTGGGTATTATCGCAGCACAGTCCATCGGTGAGCCCGGTACCCAGCTGACCATGCGTACCTTCCACACCGGCGGTGTTGCCAGTGCGGAAGATATTACCCAGGGTCTTCCCCGTGTTGAAGAACTGTTCGAAGGCCGTAAGCCCAAGCATCTGGCCATCATTAGTGAAATTGACGGCGAAGTTACCTTTGAAGAGATCAAAAAGAACCGCCATGTGGTTGTTACCCGTCAGGATGGCGAGCAGCGCTCTTATCTGATTCCCTTTGGTTCCCGTATCAGCGTGAAGGAAGGGCAGAAGATCAAGGCCGGTACCCGCCTGACCGAAGGCTCGGTGAACCCGCACGACGTCCTGGCCATCAGCGGTACTCATGCTGTACAGGACTATCTGATTGAAGAAGTGCAGCGCGTATACCGTATGCAGGGTGTTGATATCAACGATAAGCATATTGAGGTTATCGTTCGCCAGATGATGCGCAAGGTCCGCGTGGAGGATGCCGGAAGCACTGACCTGCTGCCGAGCTCTCTGGTTGACAAGACCGAGTTTGAAACTGCTAATGAAGAAGTTGCAGCACGCCGTGCTGCTGGCGAAGTGGATTTGAAGGAGGCTACCTGTACGCCGGTACTGCTTGGTATTACCAAGGCTTCTCTGGCAACCGACTCCTTCCTGTCTGCCGCATCCTTCCAGGAAACTACCCGTGTGTTGACCGAAGCTGCTATCAAGGGTAAGGTTGACCCGCTGATGGGCCTGAAGGAAAACGTCATCATCGGTAAGCTGGTACCTGCCGGAACCGGCATGAAGTGCTATACCAATGTTCGCGTAAAAAATGAAGAAGAGGACTTGACAAACGATAGCTATTGAGTGTATAATAGCAAATTGTGATGGTCTGAGTGAAATTGACGGTATCCTGTCCGGAAAATCCCTTCCGGACAGGTACTGTACTGTATAAGCTGACTTTCACACCTGCACAGATTCAAAAGTTTCTGTGCAACATTCCATTCGGTGTTAAGCCGGACAAGCCCACGCGGTTTGAAGCGGCATTAACATATAAAAAATTTTTGTGAGGAGGTGTCATATGCCTACCTTTAACCAGCTGGTTCATACCGGCCGTCAGGTTGCTGAAAAGAAAGCAAAGGCTCCCGCACTGCTGAAGGGCTGGAACTCCAAGAAGCGCGTTGCGATCAATCAGGATTCCCCTCAAAAGCGTGGCGTGTGCACGTCTGTGAGGACTGCTACCCCTAAGAAGCCGAACTCTGCTCTCCGTAAGATCGCCAGAGTGCGTCTTTCCAACGGAATCGAAGTCAGCGCCTATATCCCCGGTGTTGGACACAATCTGCAGGAGCACAGCGTCGTGATGATCCGCGGCGGCCGTGTAAGGGACCTGCCCGGTGTGCGTTACCACATCATCCGCGGTACTCTGGATGCCCAGGGTGTTGCCAAGCGTATGCAGGCCCGTTCCAAGTATGGTGCAAAGCGGCCCAAGGCCGGCGCCAAGAAGTAATTCGATAAAGGAATTGCTTCTGAACCCAAAACACTGACAGAATTCGTGGCTCCCGCGTGATTTTTTCGCGCGGAGGCGTTTGTAATAGAACGCCTCTTTGTGGCCAACGGAAGTTTTGTCGCTTTCGAGTACCTGTGATATCATTCAATGTGAAGGAGGGAAGAATATGCCGAGAAGAGGTAATATCGCAAAACGTGATGTTTTGCCCGATCCGCTTTATAACTCCAAGCTGGTCACCCGTCTGGTGAACAATATCATGTATGACGGAAAGAAGGGCGTCGCCCAGAAAATCGTGTACGGTGCATTTGACATCGTTGCCGAGAAGACCGGCAAGGATCCCCTCGAGGTGTTTGAGCAGGCAATGGAAAATGTTATGCCCAGCCTCGAAGTAAAGGCCCGCCGTGTTGGCGGTGCAACCTACCAGGTTCCCATGGAGGTTCGTCCTGAGAGACGCCAGACCCTGGGCCTGCGCTGGATCTCCACCTATTCCAGACTGCGTTCTGAAAAGACCATGAAGGAGCGTCTGGCAGGAGAAATCCTCGATGCAATAAATGGCGCCGGCGGTGCTGCCAAGAAGCGTGACGATACGCACAAGATGGCAGAGGCCAACAAGGCATTCGCACATTACAGATGGTAATGCATGGATGCCGGCATTCCGGCTCCATGAAATGCTTGTTTATTCGCACATTTATTCATTTGACTAAAGGAGGAAACCCATGCCAAGGCAGGTATCACTTGAATTAACCCGCAATATCGGCATTATGGCTCACATCGATGCCGGTAAGACCACTACCACAGAGCGTATTCTGTATTACACCGGTATCAACCACAAGATTGGTGAGACCCATGACGGTACTGCTACCATGGACTGGATGGCCCAGGAACAGGAAAGAGGTATTACCATTACCTCCGCAGCAACTACCTGCTTTTGGAAGGGCCACCGTATTAACATCATCGACACTCCCGGCCACGTGGACTTCACCGTGGAAGTGGAGCGTTCCCTGCGTGTGCTCGACGGCTCTGTGACCGTTTTCTGTGCAAAGGGCGGCGTTGAGCCCCAGTCCGAAACTGTTTGGCGTCAGGCTGAAGAGTATAAAGTACCCCGTATGGCTTATGTCAACAAAATGGACATCATGGGCGCCGATTTCTATCGCGTTGTACAGATGATGAAAGATCGCCTGAAGTGTAACGCTGTTCCGATCCAGCTTCCTATCGGTTCTGAGGATACCTTTAAGGGTATTATCGACCTGGTTACCATGAAAGCCGAGATCTATTATGATGATCTGGGTAAAGATGTTCGTGAAGAGGACATCCCCGAAGATATGATGGAGCTGGCTGAGAAGTATCATACTGAGCTGGTTGAGCATGTCGCCGAACAGGATGATGAGCTTTTTGAGAAATATCTGGGCGGCGAGGAGCTGACTGTCGAGGAGATTAAGGCTTGCATCCGTAAGTCTACTATCGCCAACCATATGGTTCCCGTTACCTGTGGTACTTCTTATAGAAACAAGGGCGTACAGCCCCTGCTGAACGCAATTGTTGATTATATGCCCGCCCCCACCGATGTTCCCGCTATTAAGGGCGTGAACCCGGACACTGAAGAAGAAGAAACTCGTCCTTCTTCCGACGAGGCTCCTTTCTCAGCTCTGGCATTTAAAATTGCCACCGACCCCTTTGTCGGTAAGCTGTGCTTCTTCCGCGTATATTCCGGTACTGTAGACGCAGGTTCTACAGTTTACAACTCTGTAAAGGATAACAACGAGCGTATGGGCCGTATCCTGCAGATGCATGCAAACCATCGTCAGGATATCGAAAAAGTGTATGCCGGCGATATCGCTGCTGCTGTTGGTCTGAAGAATACTACCACTGGCGATACCCTGTGCGATGAAAAGCACCCCATTATCCTGGAATCCATGGAATTCCCGGAGCCTGTTATCCGCGTTGCTATTGAGCCCAAGACCAAAGCTGGTCAGGAGAAGATGGGCATTGCATTGGCCAAGCTGGCTGAAGAAGACCCCACCTTTAAGGCTTATACTGATGAAGAAACCGGCCAGACCATTATTGCTGGTATGGGCGAGCTTCATCTGGAAATTATTGTTGACCGTCTGCTGCGTGAATTCCGTGTGGAAGCCAACGTCGGTAAGCCCCAGGTTGCTTATAAAGAAACCATCCGCAAAATGGCTGATGTGGATAACAAATACGCCCGTCAGTCCGGCGGTAAGGGCCAGTATGGTCACGTTAAGATCAGAATCGAACCCAACCCCGGCAAGGGTTATGAGTTCGTCAACGCCATTGTTGGCGGCGCGATCCCGAAGGAGTATATCCCGGCTGTTGACCAGGGTATTCAGGGTGCTATGCTGTCTGGTGTGATTGCCGGCTACAACGTAGTGGACGTGAAGGTTACTCTGTATGATGGTTCTTATCATGAGGTTGACTCCTCTGAAATGGCATTTAAGATCGCCGCATCCATGGCTTTCAAAGAGGCTATGAAGAAGGCAGATCCGGTATTGCTCGAACCCATCATGAAGGTTGTTGTTATCGTTCCCGACGAATATATGGGCGACGTTATCGGCGATCTGAACTCCCGTCGTGGTATGATCCTGGGCATGGATGCTATCCCCGGTGCTCAGCAGATCAACTCCGAAGTTCCCCTGTCCGAGATGTTTGGATATGCAACCGACATGCGTTCCAAGACCCAGGGTCGTGGACAGTATACTATGGAACCTGCACATTATGCTGAAGTTCCGAAGTCTGTTGCAGAGTCTGTTATTGCAGCTCGCGGAAAAAAGAGCGAATAATTGCGATTAACGCTTGATTTTTGATGCAGTAGTTGCTAAAATTGTGTTACTGGACAATTTGTTCATGACATTTGAAATTGCTTTATAAAAAGGAGGAAGTTTCCAATGGCAAAGGCAAAGTTTGAAAGAAATAAGCCCCACGTAAACATTGGTACCATTGGTCACGTTGACCATGGTAAGACCACCCTGACCGCTGCTATCACCAAGGTTCTGAACCTTGAAGGCGACGCTGATTTCGTCGATTATGCTAACATCGATAAGGCTCCCGAAGAGAGAGAGCGCGGTATTACCATTAACACCGCTCACGTTGAGTATCAGACCGCAACCCGTCACTATGCTCACGTTGACTGCCCCGGCCATGCTGACTATGTTAAGAACATGATCACCGGTGCTGCTCAGATGGACGGCGCTATTCTGGTTGTTTCTGCTGCTGACGGCCCCATGCCGCAGACCAGAGAGCACATCCTGCTGTCCCGTCAGGTTGGTGTTCCCTATATCGTTGTTTTCATGAATAAGTGCGACCAGGTTGACGACGAAGAGCTGCTGGATCTGGTTGAGATGGAGATTCGTGACCTGCTGAACGAGTATGAGTTCCCGGGCGATGATACTCCCATTATCCGTGGTTCTGCTCTGGTTGCTCTGGAATCCGATTCCAAGGATTCCAAGGCTCCCGAATACGCTTGCATCCACGAGCTGATGGCTGCTGTTGACGAGTATATCCCCACTCCCGAGCGCAAGGCCGATCAGCCTTTCCTGATGCCTGTTGAGGACGTGTTCACCATTACCGGCCGCGGCACCGTTGCTACCGGTAGAGTTGAGCGTGGCCAGCTGAAGCTGTCTGAGGAAGTTGAGATTGTTGGTCTGTCCGACGAGCGCAGAAAGACCGTTGTTACCGGTATCGAAATGTTCCGCAAGCTGCTGGACTATGCTGAGGCCGGCGATAATATTGGTGCTCTGCTCCGTGGTATCCAGAGAAATGAAATCGAGCGCGGCCAGGTTCTGGCTAAGCCCGGCACCATTCATCCCCACACCAAGTTCAAGGGCCAGGTTTATGTTCTGACCAAGGACGAGGGTGGCCGTCATACCCCCTTCTTCAACAACTATCGTCCTCAGTTCTACTTCCGTACTACCGACGTTACCGGCGTGATCTCTCTGCCCGAGGGCACCGAGATGTGCATGCCTGGCGATAACGTTGTGATGGACGTTGAGCTGATCACTCCTATCGCTATTGAAGAGGGCCTGCGTTTCGCTATCCGTGAGGGTGGCCGTACCGTTGGTTCCGGCGTTGTTACCGGCATTAACGAATAATTTTTGCCATTGATAAATCCCCGACTCTGTAAGGAGCCGGGGATTTTTATTTTGTATTTTTTCAGTGAACTTTACACAGGAAGTGCTTTTCTGTTTTCCAATTCATCCAGTAATTTTTGAAGTTCCTGAATAGAAGCGGTTTCAGATAAATTCAATTCTCCATAGCGTACTTCGTTATATACAGGCGTGATGTTGCCTAAAACAGCCTGATGCAGCAAATGCTGATATTTTTTCTCAATTTCCAACGGTGTTTCAGAAGGCAGAAGAGAAAATTGTAATAACTGCATCCCTTCTATT
>DVIY01000194.1 GCA_018710915.1 Candidatus Gallacutalibacter pullistercoris | reverse complement strand
TAGTATAGTAAAATAGATATGGAGAGGATTGGTAAAGATGTTTACAAGCATAACTGTATGCCTCGATATGTTTGGATGTCCGAATCGTTGCAAACATTGCTGGATTGGACATTCTCCAAATGGCAATTTAACAAATGATGATTTGAAATTTGTTGCAGAAAAATTCCGCCCATTTACAAACTGCTTAAAAGTTTATGACTGGTATCGTGAACCAGATTATAAAGATAATTACCAGGAGCTTTGGGAACTATGTCATAGTCTGTCAGATACTCATGAAAAACATTTTGAGCTTATCAGCTTTTGGCGTATTGTTCGAGACAAAGAGTATGTAAAATGGCTTTCTTCACTTGGTTTGGAAAAGGCTCAGCTGACTTTATTCGGTGGAGAGGAAAAAACAGATTATTATACTGGCAGAAAAAATGCATACAACGAAATAGTAGAAGCAATTGAAATATTGATTGAAAATAAAATCTCTCCTCGCATACAGGTTTTTGTTAACAAAGATAATATTAATGAACTCCCATTTATTGAAAAGCTCATCCAGCGCTTAGATCTGGAAAATCGCTGCAAATCTTTTGGCGGAGAATTCTCATTATTTTTGCATCAAGGCTCTTGTGATGGCGAAAATGAAAAGCTGTATGATATCAGAGTAACTCCCGATGATTTAAACAAAATTCCACAATCGCTTATAGAACATACACTACGGTATTTTCATAAAACGAGTATAGAAGAGGTATTCGGAAAAACAGAGCAAATGCTTTATGAGCAATTAATAAGAAACCATTCGACTGCAAGTTATGTCAGCCCAACCCCTGTTTTTTATGTAGACAGGGAGTTTCATGTTTATCCGAATATTGCTCCTCCTGAACCGTCCTGGCTTTTAGGCAATTTAAAAACGGATAAAATAGAAACTATACTTGAAAACTATACCGAAAGCAAAAGCGTTGCACAACATACACGTCTGACGGTTCCTCTTTGCAATATGGTTGAATCACAAGGCGATTGCAAAAGCCAAAGATTATTCAGCGAAGGCGATTATATAGAATATCTGCTAAATACATATTGCAGGAAATAAATACAAGTCTGATTAGGTAATAAAAAGGGCACTGCCATATAAGCGGCAGTGCCCTTTTGGTTTTCTCAATTATTCTGATTCACTTGTATTTTGGCTATTCTCCAACTTTTCACCGCTGATCAGACGCTCATACATAGCCTTGGAATCCTCATAATAAGAAACAATTTCCTCATCTTCTGCAAAGCCTGTTCCTTCCAATGAACGCATAGAAAGAGCCAGGGAGCTCATATACTTCTGTGCTTCTTCCTTATTCAGGACTTCAATAGAAAGATCCATTTCCGTAAGGGCTTTGCAGTTTTCCCAATCGATGCGCATATTCTCATAATCAGTAGCGCCTTCCTCAGGAGTACTTCCATCATTGTAGGCAAAAAAGCCGCCCTGCCCTTCCAGCCAGGCAAACGCTTCCTCGTCGGAAAGGAAAATAGCAGATTCAAAAGTGCTGCTGTCGCCAGCTAACCGGACCATACCGGCCTCCTGTGCCTGGATATCTTCCATATCTGCTCCTACAGCGTAGTTTACCACACGGACAACTACCTGGCCATCTTGATTTCGGTCATCTGCATAAGGGAGTAATTCTTCTTCCAAACGTGCAATTACATCTGTCGAATAATTGTCGCTTGTTAAAAGTGAAATCGTATAATCCGCTTCCACTTTTGTGACGAGGGAATACACCATGCTGATAACAACTGCAACGACAACCACTGAAATCAGCACATGCAGTTTGTGGTAATACCACCAGTTTGCACGCTTCTCTTTGGATGTTTTCAATTCAATTTGATTTGCGTGTATGGTGTCTTCTTTTTGGTCCAGAAAAAAATGGTCTCTTGGCACGATACTCTCTCCTTCGGCTTTATCAATAAACCGCAATTGATATTTTTCTACCCTCAGATAGAAAAGATTTATAATCTTAATTAGATATTATAGCAGTCTATTCCGCCTTTCTCAAGTAATCTTTTGTTAAACTTTTTCGAATAATAAAGAAAGCTGTGTGATAAATCAAAGAGGATTATCACACAGCTTTTGATTTCATTTCTTACATTTGCGCAAATTCAGCCTCAATCTGTTCCACATAACCATCATAACCATTGTATTCTTCCATATAGGCATGATGTTCTTCAAAAAGATGATGCATCACATCGGTCGTGGACTGAATCTGATTTTCACAGGCCATTTGAAGTTTTTTTCTGTTTGAATTATTGGAAAACAGCGTGATCGCGCCAAAACCGGCAGCGAGCACCGCCACAATCAAAAGAGCCAGGTTTACAAACGGCGATGCAACAGCAGCTACTGCGGCTGCACCAAAACCAATATATGCCTTCCAGTCCTTGATGTTTGCCATCTCCTGATCGCGTTTTCCGGTGAAATATTGGGAGATCTTCTCATCTTCTTCAGCAGCAGCACTGAAATTGGCATCTGTAGAATATTCTCCAATTGTTACCGGCTGACGGGTTTTATTGATCGAACGATACGATTGTGTATGCGCTTCTACAGCTTTTTCCTGCAAGGAACGGGTCAACGTGAACATATTCAAGCGGCTCTGCGGGTTTACATCCTCTTCTGATGCTGTGAATACCCAATCAATCATTTCTTCGATCAGGTTCAGCTCTGTCTCGTCATGTACACGATCCGACTCAAATTTTTCCTTTGCTTTTTCAACTTCACCCTGATACCGGATCACCAGCTCATTGTACCGGATCTCGTCATAGACTTCCTTTTCCACATCATTGGCCTGTGCAATCAGGTCATCTATAAACCGCTTGACAAAGGCGTTTCTCTGTACGGTATCCACATGCAAAGTCTTGCGCAGGAACTCCAGAATAGAGATATTTCCCTTTGCTTTCATCATGGCAGCGGACAATAAATCAAAACGTCCGCAATGCTTCTGCAAAAGCGGGTAGGCCGGTGTTTCGCGGGCATCCATCCGGTCATAGTAGCCAGCCGCACGCGCAACCATATCTTCTTCACGATACCCCTGTGCGGTGATGTTGGCCTGTATCACCTTGTTGATAAACGAATTGATTTCAGTCCGGGTATCTGCACTGATTTCTTCGCTGGTATTGACCGTCCGGCTGAGCAGCGCAAACAGCAGCAGAAAAGTCCTTTGGTCTGAACCCTTGAGAGGGCACTCCTGATAGGTAAAAAACCATTTCAGCGCCGCTTCATCGCGCTGCATACGCAGGTTGAACAGCATAAAAAACACCGAGCTGTTTTTCTTATCCAATTTCATCGCAATTTTAATTGCCCGCTCGGCCAGTTCTTTTTCATCATTCTTCCAGGCCATAACGGCAATCAGCACACAGGTCAGCCAGTAATCCGGCGTCATCAAATGCTGCTTTTCGATAGATTTATAAATCGTTGCATCGCTGACCATATTGACGTCCAGATTGTCCATCAATCCCTGTACCAGCTTTCGCACAGTACGGTAATTCGCGAACTCATAATATTTTTTATTATTGCACTCGCGAATCTTTTTATTGGCCAGCTCCATCTGTTTAAAGCGGACATACATCTGGTCAATTTCTGCCTGCAATTCAAGCGCAGACAGCGTTCTTTGATGGCTATCCTGTAACTTTGCTGCGCTGTCTTCTAATGTATTGCGCATTTTCTGGTTGCAGTCTTCCAGCGAACGGTATCCCGAAAGCACCGCGCTTTCAATTGCACCCAGTTCCTGATACAGTTCACGATTGATTGACTTTTGGCGGCTTAATTCCGCCTCCAGTGACGCTATGCTCATTCGTAAATTACACCTCCTGTAATGCCGAAGCATTCACTGCGCGGCCAGCCCCCCAGGCCCGCAGTTCCTGTAATGTTTCCGGATTCGTTCTGGCATATGGAATCACCTGGTCAAAACGCTGCTCCAGTGATTGCACATTCACCGGGATATCCGGATTGAGAAGAACTTCTTCCGCAAGGTTCTTCACAGTATATTCAATGTCTGCATATGTAAAGCCTTCGCTTTTTTCTACCAGCTCTTCCAGCGCCAGCGGTTCAGGCTGCCAGTTTAAAGAAGCCGAACAGTATTGGCGCAAGGCCGCAGCTCTTTCAGTACGCCCGGGCAAATCCACAAAAAACAGCTCGGAGAAGCGCCCCTTCCGAAACAGTTCTGACGGCAGGGATTGTATATCGTTGGCTGTTGCCACCAAAAAAATCCGGCTGTCGGATTCCTGAAGCCAAAACAGGAATTGCCCAAGGACCCGCCTTCCAACATCATTTCCGCCATCAGAAACAGCCAGCGCCTTTTCGATCTCATCAATCCACACAACGCAGGGAGAGACATGATCGAGAAACTGAAGCGCTTCTTTCATCTTCTTTTCGCTTTCGCCAACCCATTTATCGTATACGGTGCCAAGATCAAAACGGAAAAGAGGCAATTCCCACTCTTTGGCCACCATTTTGGCGGAAAGCGATTTGCCGCATCCGGGAATCCCCACCAGCAAAATTCCGCGCGGCGGCTGCAAATCCCGCTCACGCAGCTGCTCGCCGGGGGCAAAAAAGATTTTTTGTTTTGCTCTCAGCCAGCCTTTCAGATTTTCAAGCCCAGCCACAGATAACTGATCGCTGACCTGTACAGCCTGGATACTGGAAACCGCTGCATAAAGGCGGCTCTTCTGATTGGCCAGCTGTGCCAGATCCTGTTTACGCAACCCCTGGTGTTCTACCAGAGCCGCAGAAAGAATATTGCGAATCTGTGTTTCACTGAAGCCGCGAAGCAATGCAGAAGCGCGGTTGATTTCCTCCTGCTCCCATCGAATGGGGAAACGTCTGGCGTATTCCCCTGTGAATTTTTCAATCAATTGCCGGCGCTCCTCCAAATCAGGATGATCCAGCTGCACCAGCATACCGAATTGCGCCAGTCTGGGCCAGATCGGATCCGGTGTAATCAGGATGAGCGTACAATTGGATTCCTGTGCCAGATACACCAGATTCAGCAGTTCTCTGGCATAAGAAGAATCATCCCCCACTCTGCGGCAGTCACCCAGCGCAAACGTTGCGCTGCGTTTGTGCTTAAACGTTTCTGCCACATAAGGCAGCGGGTCCCGATCCACATCTATCTGTGCGTTTCCGCGGGCCAGGCTGCGCACCTGCCGGGCATCTGTATAATATAAAATATCAATGGAAAGCTCTGAGGCGATCTCCTTGAGAATCTTTTCGGCACGTTCACGCTCCGCCGTATCAATCACAATCAGCGGGACACGTGCAATCAGACAGGTTTGCACCTCACGTCTGGTTTGAGCATAATTGCTCATCTTATTGCCTTCCTTTCCTGTTCCATTCTCCATTTAACCGGGAAAGCCGAAACGCCAGCTCTTCCAACTCATCATTCCTGTGCTCTTCTGCCTGCAGCTTCATCTCACGAATCAACCTGCTCCAGAATTGCTGCAACTGCCCGGAAAAACCATCGGCAAATTCCGTCTTCTGCTTTTGTGGAATACCGCTGAGTTCCCTGAAAAAGAAACAGGCCGAAATATCCCTGCAAAAGCGTGCTGACAATACCTCTACCCCATCCAGATCATTTTCTGCAAACAGTTCATCGATCTGCGCCAGAAAACGCGTGATTCTTGCAGAAATCATTTCCCGAAGGGTATCATCCAGGCGGTGCAGATACATATCCAGCATCTGGGAATCCCCATAGAAGCTGCCGTCAGATAACTTTGCAAGGTAAGCGCGATCATTTGGATGGCTCCGTATGTATGCAAAGCAATCAATCCATTCCTGATAAGTAGAAGGCGCCCGGTTCAGGACTCCACTCTGTACTGCCATTATTTCAAGAAGCTGTACGGCGGCTCCAGGCTCCAGGAGGGCAGCTTTTTGTTCATTTCCTTCAGCCGCTCATCCGTAGCGCTGGCCCCAGCCTGTGCAGGTGCATTGAAGTTCTGGCGGATACGCTCTTCCATCATCTGTTCAAATTCCTGATCCTGATTATTTTTCACTTCGTTGCTCATTTGGAAATCCTCCTTCGTTTTATGGCTCATGTATTCCGGTCATCAAATAAACTCAACCCTATTGGAAAGGGTATTCTTCAATTCGCGCTTTTCAGCAAAATATTGCCTGAATTCGGCAATTTCCGCCATACAGGCGTTCAGCTTTTCCAATGCAGCATTCACCCGGCGGGGATACTCCTGCATTGCCTGATAGCAGCGGAAACCAAGAATACCAGCAGCGATTACCGTGACTACCAGCGAATAAATAGTGACAAAGGCCAGTCCGGCCGACAACACAAATAACAGTGCCAGCGCAATGTTCGGGGTATTGATGAACATATTGTGGAATTTATTGCTTTCGAAATAGTTCTTCATATTTTCTACCTGCTGCGCCTGATCGTCACCAGTGCTGACACCGCTCCAGGTATCAATATTCAGATGGTAGTTTACCGGCATCCCCTGCTGCAAAGAAACATCCCAACGGTTTACGGCATCCAGGAACCAGTTTTTGGTATTCTGGAATCCAAACTTGCGCACCTGTGGTGCAGTTACCTCGCTGTTGTCAAACATTGCCCAGCGGATCATCTGCTTGCCGATATTAAAGCTCTCACTCTGCAATTCTTCCAGCTGCTGGTACTGCGCCTCTGCCTTATCAGTATCTCCCTCGTTTTCCACCACAAAACGGTAGTATGCCTGCTGATTTTTCAGGCTCAGCTCTTCGGCATCATATCGGGAAATCAGGCTTGTCAGCACGGCATCTACACGAGCCTTGTAGTTTTCGTCATTTTGCTCTTCGCTCTCCACATCCAGTTCTTCAACCAGGGTCAGCAGCTTGTCATATTTTGAAACTTCCTCAAAGCTCCTGCGTACCTCTTCACTGTTTGCGCAGAATTCTGCGATAGACTGATAGCTGAACTTTGCGGGACTTTTCAAGTTTTGGATATACGTTACATATGCATTTACCAGTTCTTCACAAGCTTGCGCATCCTCATTCAAAATCCGCATCCACTCGTTAATCAAATCCAGGACTTCGTGCTCCAGTTCCTTATCTTTGCCAAAAATGCCGTTGAGGAAGGCCTCCAGGAGCACCGACGTTTCCTGCTGCAGCATATTGGGATCCAGAATTTTGAGGTACTCGCAGAACCACTGCTTTGCAGGCTGCATGCGCTCAAACCGCAGGTTCATCAGGCAGAAGAACAGCGTCGTTTTAATCGCGTCGCGGCGGCCGGATTCTGCCAGTGCATTGCGAGCCACTTCGGGATAATCATTGACCCATGCGGTAATGGCAATCAACGCATATGAAAGCCAATAACGGGAACTGGTGATCCACATCTCTTCACTCAGTTCCTGAATGGTGCTGTTGCGCACCAGATTGATATCAAAATCACGAACGACACCCATGACAGTCTTGCGAATCGCCTCATGGTTGGAGAATTGCTCTTTCAAAAGCTGATCGATCCGGATGATATTCTCATGCGCCAGCTGTGTCTCTTCCCCATGCATCATGTCTGTTTTGAACTGCTGAATCTTTTCGTAAATTTGGTTCGTGGTGTTGTTGACATTGATGCTGGAGTTGTAGACATTGTTCATGGGGCCGTTGAGCCGCTGCTGAAAGGAATTAATCGAACCATCCAGCTGAGATATTGCATTACTTGCACCAGACATAATAGAAATCCCTCCTCATTAAAATTGCTCAAGAGCTTCTTTGACATCTTCGGCATGCTCGTCTGCATCCCGGAAAAACTTTCTCCAGGAAGCCAGCTCGCCCATTGCCTGCTTCAGCTTCTGTACGCCAAGGCGTTTCTTTTCCTGTAGAATCCGCCCGACTTCCACCAATCTGCGCCACAATACAAAGCCGCCGACAATCCCGCCCAAAACGCCGATGGTCAACGTGACCGGGTTAAACGCAAATGCGGTGATAACCAGCAAAAGCAGGCTGGCTGCACAAACGATGGTAAAAAGCTTGATATATTGATCCTGAAAAGCATATTTCATACGGTCTTTTTCGTAATGGGCTTCCAGCTCTGCCTGCTGCCGCTGGTAATCTTCTTCTGCACAGGTAACCGTATACCCATCAATCTCTACAGAAACTTCCTGCGGCTCCTGCTTCCGGTAAGTCTCTGCAAAACGCTCATATCCGCGGGCAATTGCTTCTTTCATCAATGAAATTGAAAAACGCTTGATAACCAGGTTGGTAATGGTCGGGTCATCAGAAAAGGCCCAATCCAGCATCAGATCTGCCAGGGAACGCTTTTTGTCGAGATTCTCATATTGCAGGTCATATTTGGCTTTTGCCGCAGCCAAGTCGCCCTTTGCTTCAATGATCGCTTCGTTGTATTTCTGCTGCTTGATGATCTTCCATTCCTCATCGTCATAAGCATTGATCAAATCATACAGAACATTTTCCACACGCTGCGCCTGGTCTTCGCTGTACTCCTCTTCGCGGTGTGCCAGTTCCAGATATTCTGCCGCAATCAGGCTGCTGCACTCCGCACGGCTGAGAAGCTTTTTGAGCTGGTCGTATTCTTTGCAGACCTCATGCAATACAGGGAATTCCTGTTCTGTGACGTGGAGGTACGACTCTGCATATGCCTGCGCATATCCGGAAAACTTGTTGGAAAAATCAACGGTGACTGCATCAATACGCGCCAATGACTTTTGAAAGTTTTCTGAAACATACGACTCAAATTCGGGATCCTGGCCAAACAGGCCTGCCAGATATGCCTGAAGCAGATACTGATATTCACTTCCCAAGCATGTCAGGTCAACCTTATCGAGATAATCCAGATACCAGTCCTTCGCAGCATCCAGCCGGTCAAACCGCAAATTGACCAGCAGGAAAAACACGTCAGACCGGCACACATCCATCGCCAGGCTCTTTTTCACAGCTCTGCGGGCAGCTTCTTTTTCGTCGCTTGCCCACAGCATAACTGCCGCAATCGCATACGCCAGCCAGTACTCTGTGTTTTGCAGATAAATTTTTTCAACCTCTTTGCGCAGAGCCTCGCTGGAAATAATGGCGTTATCCAGTCCAATCACATAGCCCAAAGTAATCCGACGCAGTTTGTGATAATACTTAAACCGTGTGTAGTATTCGTCTGTAAACTGTGTCAGGTTCTTGGAAGCGGTTGACAGGTTCTTGAACAGAAAATACCGGTGTGTCAGATCTTCCAATGCATCACGCACGGTTTTGGTACTCTCGTCAACAGTGGATATGTTACTGCTCAGCGTGTTTGCATCGCGGACAACCACTTTTGCCATTGACTCAAGGTTTCCTGCAAGAATTACCACATTGCGAATCGCCGTGTTCAACTCAGCGGAAAGCCGGTTGTTTTCCGAAATCAGCCGGTTGATTTCGCGTATGAGTTGTTCTTCCCTTTGGCGTTCTTCCTGAGAATCAGCCATTTTTTACACTTCCCTTCTCAATATAAAATATCTATCGGCACGCCCGCTCCATTCCATATGCCGCAATGGTACCGGTGTGCCGTTTGAACCTCCTTACAGCGTACTCAATTCGCGATAGAATACGCGGTATGCAGGAGGGATCAAACACAACAACTGGTTCAGATAGTCAGTATATGCCCCAGCATCTACTGTCCCCTGTTCCAGATATCCGCGCCTGACCTGATCCAGCTTCTCAAACAGTACTGCATGTTGGGCGGCTCCTGTTTGGGGCTGATCCGGAAAGGCAACCGTATACAATTGTCCTTCTGGTTCCTGAGAAAAATCCTGTTCTGCGCAGGAAATCCGTTTTCTGATTTCCCCAGTCCGGATATCTGCCAGAAGCCAGAGAACCGGGCGGGGCATCATCTTTTCTTCCAGATTCTTTTTGTTATAGAAATACACGAAGAAAGCCAGATACCACTGTCCTTCTTCCTGCCGCAGAACCGGATTGGATAGGCCATGGGGGATTTTCCGGCCCTCAAGCGCGTTTTTTCGCACAGACTGAAAAACCTGCATAGCCGTTACAAAATCGGAGGTTGGCTCCGGCTGTTTTTCCGGAAGATCTCCCCTCATCTCCAAAAAGGCAAGTGCTGTTTCATATTTCTTTCTGCGTGCCCTATCCTTTTCTGTCACACAAGGCAGCCGGCGCAAATCCATATTATGATGCAGGTCAGCAATTTTCACAGCACGTGCAATGGGGTTTACGCGCAGCCTTCGGATATATTCATAATAATCCATTCCCGCCGGCCTTGTCAGCAGTTCTACCGCCCGTACAATCCGGGGAGTAAAGCCCTCTTCCAACAGTTGCTTAGCAGTCACCGGGGTATCTTCACACAAATCGTGCAGCCAGGCCGTAATTTTCTGCTCCAGATCTTCCAGCTGTTCTGCCACTGCCTGCGGATGCTCAATATAGGGCCGTCCGGCTTTATCTGTTTGACCAGCATGATATTTTTCGGCCAGCTCCCGGGCTTTTGGCAGCAGCCGGGCAAGCCGGGCACTTTTTGCCAGCAGCAGCTCCTGCGCTTCTTCCGCAGGGATTTCCTCATATTTCCCATACAAAGGGCTGCCGGGATTCATATAATCCATCATAACGGTGGTACGTACCCACCGGCACGGGCCAAAAGAATAGGCATACTGTTTTCGACCTTCTGCACGGATGACATCCCCACTGCGCAAAGGGTCAGTTAATTTGTAAAAGGTCACTTTCTGCGCACCTCCCCAATCTTTGACGGTACCTGTAGCTGGCGGCTCAAAGCAAACATTTTATTTTGCAGCTCAATCGCCTCTTCGCTGTCTTCCGGCAGGCATCGCCACTGTTCATACAATTCATGCATTGGGCCGTTTTTCAGCTCAAAGCTTTCCTGTGTATGGAACTGCAATTCCAGTTTCTGACCAGAAGGAGACAACAATTTTACGTTAATTCCATTATAGGGATTATTCGGATCTTCCCAGGTGTTTTTAATCTCCTGGACAAGATACCCCTTTTCTTCAAACTGTGCCAGACTTTCATTTGTTCCCTGTACCAACTGCTGCGGACTGTAGATTTCCGTATACCGCAGGATGTCGTTTACATCATGGATATCCGTTTGAATTTCCCTGTCATGCAGTTTTTCTATCAGGGAATTCGGTGTTTTGATGCGATATTCCAGTCCTGCATTCTGCCCTCCGGCGGCTTGCGTAATACTGGCCACATCCTGTGTGATGCTGGGTTCTGCCTGTACAGCATCCAGATACACCCGGCGCTCCTCTTCGCTCATGCGTTCCAGCGATACCTGATTGGATTGCAGCTGTGCCGTATCCATTGTAGAAAAGAAATCACTGCTTTCACACAGCTCCGGCACTGGCTGTTCCACTCCTGGTGGTTTGAGTTCCAGTGGTTCCAGTTGACCTTGTGGCTGAATTTCCTCACTGGGAAGAGAAGTTTCAGTATTTCCCTCTTCCAGTACAGAAAGCTCCTTTTTGCTGACAACAATACAGGTCGGGTCTTTCAGATGCAGAGAATCATCTCCATAGCACATGGCCTGATAGGTCTCTGTATCCACATAGCTGACACCGCCGCCGGAATCAATGATATGGAATCCCTGGACTTTACCATCTTCACTGCGGTCAACGCCGGTCACTGTAATCCAGTGGTCGGTGTTTTTTTCAACCGCCGGTGCGCCCATGATGCTGGGGGCTCGTTCTCCCCACAGGGTATCCGCATCTACTGCTACGTTGACCACACTGCCTTCATCCAGCTTTTGCACAACTTCATCCATGGTAAGGACTTTATCAAAATCAAATCGATCGATTTGAAGCTGATCTCCGCTGCGCTCATTCATGTGTTCATACAACGCAATAAATTCATCTGTTGTCGTTCCTCCGCCAGCGGAGGGACAATCAGGATAATTTGCGCAAAGTCCTTCCTGAATGGCCTGCGTCAACACAGCATTTTCGGTATATTCATTTTTCCCAAAAAGATAGTTCAAGCTGTTGGCAATCGAAGTAGGACCACAGGTATTTTCAAATCCATATTCGTTGTTCCCCTGTTCGTAGAAAGATTCGACCTCTGGAATTTCTTCCTCTATATCAGGAGCAATCGGAGCGGTAGCATCAATTACCGGCATTTTTTCATCTGTTGCCGAAATTGATTCTTCGATTTCCTGCACTTGCGGGGAGGTCGTTTCTATCGATACAGCATCGAGCCGCTGGTCATATGGCGTAACAGGGACCGGTAAATCAGGATTTTCCTGCATTGCTTCATTTAATCTCTGCCACTCCGGGTCACGGCTGTAAATCGAGTAATCTTCTCTGCCATAATTGTGTTCACACATATACAGATGAAGCTGGTCGGCAGCTGACGGCGGTACCTCCTGTTCCAGCAACAGCTGGTTGTTCAGTCGCTGCCATTCCGGGTCACGGCAATAGGTTGCAAAATCCTCCCGGCCATAATTATGCTGTGACAAATATGCTGTCATTTGATCGAGCGCCGACAAATTTCCGCCGCCCATATTTGGCCCTCCACCGAAGTTACCGGAATTATTCGGGCCATTTGGCGGCCAGGTAGGTGGGCCACCCGGACCACTAGGACCATTGGGGCCGTTGGGATTGCCGGGGTCATTGGGACCGCCGGGCGTATTGATTGGTTTTTTTTCTATCGCTTCACTATTCTCTGTATCCGAAATTGGCGCAGAATCTGTTTCTGCTGTATCATCCGTCTCTTCTTCTGCACTGGAAGTATCTACGGGTACCGGCATGGGCGGAAGCTCTACCGGCACCGGCAAATTTGAAATGTTATCAGACGGTTGAGCTACTTCCTCCGAAGGACCCTTTTCTAAAAATTCAGAAAGCGCCTCAGCCGGGTCTTTTCCCTCCATCCACGCCTCTAATTGTTCCTGTTCTCCGGGAAGCAAAGATTCCATATCCGGCATTTCGAGATTTTCTATTCCGTCAGTTTCTGCTTCCGACTCGGCGGCAGTATCCGTGAATTCCGTATCCTCCGGCACCTCTTCCAGTTCAGGAGTTTCTTCCTCCAACTCGGCAGCTGTGTCCATGAATTCCGTATCCTCCGGCACCTCTTCCAGTTCAGGAGTTTTTTCCTCCAATTCGGCGGCAGTATCCGTGAACTCCGCGTCCTCCGGCACCTCTTCCAGTTCAGGAGTTTCTTCTTCCAACTCGGCGGCAGTATCCGTGAATTCCGTATCCTCCGGCACCTCTTCCAGTTCTGGAGTTTCTTCCTCCAACTCGGCAGCTGTATCCGTGAATTCCGTATCCTCCGGCACCTCTTCCGGTTCAGGAGTTTTTTCCTCCAATTCGGCAGCTGTGTCCATGAATTCCGTATCCTCCGGCACCTCTTTCGGTTCAGAAGTCTCTTCTTCCAACTCGGCGGTGGTATCCGTAATTTCTGTATCCTCTGGAATTTCTTCCGACTCAGAGACTTCTTCTGAATCATAGATTTCCTCTGTAAATTCCACTTCCTCGGATGTGACATCTGGTTCCACAAAATCCGATTCCGGTTCTTCCAAATCAAAATCTTCCAGAGGCTCGCTGTCTGCTTCATCCATTAAAGACGCAATATCCACTTCTTCCGGTAATTCCTGTACCTCGTCAAAGGTGGGTTCTCCTACATCAGGAACTTCATCCATCCATGAACTTACATCATCACAAGAATCCCCCATATCCAGACTGCCACTGTCAAATTCGCCGACATCCGAAACGTCCTGGTCAAATCCCTCATCATACCCTTCATCCATTTTCTTCCCTCCTCCCTTTTACCCTTTCTTCAAAAAGCGGGGGTGATTTAAAATGACTTCATACTCTGCACGGGTAATTCCAAAATTACGCGCCAGCAATGCCTTGCGCAAAAATTTAATCTTGATGCAATTATACAGGCGATATGTAGGCTGCAATCCGGAAATGTTTTGAATCTCTGCCGCAATCAGTGGATTCATCTGTACCAAAAACTGCACAAACTCTTTTTTGCCGGCAATCCCATACAAATGTGCATGAATCAGACGGGAAGCAATAAAATCTGCATCTGTCCGCATCTGCATGTCACAGGAGGTTTTACAGGCGGGATTATGGCAGCATTCACGGTGCGGTATCAGCAAATCTGCATGTTGCTCCCAGTAGTGCATTCTTGCAGCTACTTCCGCATCTTCAATAACCGGCCTAATCCTTGCTTTTTCCTGTAAATGATACGTTTTAATGTGCAGCGGCGCATACACGCGCCCATAATGCAGCATGGCTTCTCCCACGCCCAAACGTCCCAACCGGTCATAATCCGCCTGTTCCATATTGGTTGCCGTGCTGATGGCATCTTTGTTTTCTTTTTCCACCAGCTTGAAAATCACTTTTACATTGGTATTGGCTATGATATTGCGTCCAACCTTTGTTGGGGACTGGTCGGCAATCAAAATTCCCGTACCATAAGATCGGATTTCAGCAATCATATCTTCGAGCGCTTCTACTGTGCTTCCCTGTGAATCTGCCGCACCTTCTTCACCGCTGGGAGCACGCTGTGCCAACAGCACATGCGCTTCATCAATCAGCATGATATTCTTTAATTTTCCATCCCCGAATACATTGTTTTTTGTATAGACACAAATTTGAATCAACAGCAACGCCATAATCAGCGACTTCTGCTCTTTGTTATTGATCGCGTTCAATTCAATGACAGTAGGCCTGCGCAGCAGGTCTTCCAGGGGGATAGAGTGGATCGTGTCGTAAATATTGGGGTTCTGCTCAATCAAAGTTACCAGGCGGACCACACCGGCACTCTCCATATTGGATTTTACATCGCCCTTATAATCCATATTCTGGATGCGCCGCCGGAACACTTTGATAAATTCATACAGCCCAAAAGGCTGTACATTGGGATCATCTACAGTGCTGCTCAAGTGCCACCCATACTCATTATAACATTCATTAATGGCCGCCAGAAAAATATCCGGCAATGGGTTCGGCATGGAAAAAGCCGCCCTGAACGCGCTCACCAGGCTGGGGATAAAGCTTTCCACCGTCACCCCTTTCGGCGGTAAAAACGGATTGATGATATACGGAGAAATATTGTTTTTTCCCGGCGTAAACACCTGCAATTCGGGAATCGCATCCAACAACGAGCGATACTCGCTTTTGGTGGGTTCAATTGCCAGAAACGGGATGTGGAACTCTTGCCAGAATTGAAGCAGCATTCCCAGTGAAAAATTGGTTTTGCCGGAGCCGGGCATACCCACAATCAAACCATGCTTGGTAAAATCGTTCAGCGGAACACCTGCATGCGCCTCTTCCCCGCCTGAACTTCGGCTTGCATTGACAATTCGCCCTACTTTAAAATTTCCTTCGCTGATGATGTTCTGATTCAGCTTTTCACGGTTGGAAGAGATTTTCCGGCTTTCCAAGCCAATTGCATAGCCATCATCGATTGGAAGCTTGAATACGCCGCCCAGCTCATGCGCTGTTGCAAGGTATTTTAACCGAAGGAAATGCCTTGGTGCAATAGGCGAACCCCAGAAATGCATGTCTCTCTGCTGAAAAATTAAAAGATCGCTGATTGCCCATGGCTGCGTGACCAGACTTTTATCTGGAGAAAGGCCGCAGCCTGTGAGGTCTACTATCTCCAGCGCACTGCCGTCGGTACGGCCTTCTTCTTCCGTCACATCAATCACTTTATTTGCCAGGCTGGCGGCACTGTTGGGCTTTCCGTAAATCAAAAAATTAAAATAAAATAGCGGCTCCTTTTCGGAGGCAAGCAAATATTCATAGGTATCCGCTATATCCTGCGTGTTGGCATCCGCCTGGATTCCCCGCCGAAAACGCATATTGCTGATATAATAGCAAATAAAATTCCGTCCCTGTTCAATGCCAAGCAACTCCTGCTGCGTATATGATGTGGGAATCAATTGCAGAGAAACTACGCTTTGCGGGTGCTGTGTCAGCGCGTTGGTCAACTCAGCAATATTTAAATCTGAAGAAGGATTCAGCACATCATTGTAATATAAGCAGCTGTTGGGCGACAAAACACTCTGTACATAACGTTCCTTTTTAGATACAGCCACTACCGCACTGGTGTTGGCCTGCGAGAGCTGCTTTTCAAATGCTGCATATTCTGCATCGTCCAGAAAATGCAGTTCAAAATTCTTGCCGCGCAATTCATTGGAAAGGTTTAGCCGCATTTCTTCCAGTGAATTCTGTATTTCCATAACAGAGTTGCCCATCTGTCGCAACAGTACATATTGCCGCACCTGCGCCAGATAGGTCTGATTTTGTACGGGTACGCTCTGCCATAAAATCTCAATCGCCGTCTGATTGATGACAGAACGGCGAAAAAATCCAGACAAAACCTGCAGGAAAAGCACCTGGTTTAAGTGGCAGGCACGATCCAGATCCTTATGCAGCAATTCATAGTGCGGAACTGCCGTGACTTCACACACCACAATTCCCGCTGCTTTTCCGCCTTTTATCTGCGTGATATGTATCATAATACCCGTTCCTCCCCTCTTTTGTACTCAGAACAGGGAAAACAAACGATGCTCCTCACATAACCGCACTGTGAGCGGAGACAACGCCGACCGGTTTTCCTTCAGATATTTCTTGAATCGAACCACATTTCCATCTACCCGGACATCTGATGTCAGCTTGGTTTGTGCTGCCATTGATTGCAGCAGCGCCGAAGCAGTTTCTGCTGCATCCTGTGTTATGAGCAGATAGGCCTGTGCCAGATTGCAGAAAATTTTGTGCCGTAAATGTATTATCTCACACGAACCCGCTCCAAAGGCCGCACCGCGTTTTTTAGACAGTTCTGCCGCATTCTGTGCTTTCGCTGGTGCTCCTGACGCGCAATACAACACATAATTTGCCAAAGCCTTCTCGCTGATGACAGACGAATGTTTCCAGAGATATGCAAACAGCTCTTCCGAATAGACATCCGCACATTTTTCCAAGTACAGGCTCAGAGAATCTGGGCGCGGGCAGCTCCCGTTTCGTTCCAACTGCCGCAGCAGCTCGACTTTCTCAGAAGGGGAATCTTTGGGGCCGCAAATATACTCATTGATTCCGCCTGCGTCCATCGTCAGCCCTGCCTGAATCAGGGATGATATTACTTCTTTTTGAACCTCCTGCGCGTCCGGGCTTTTTCGAATATATTGGGAAAGCGCATCACTGAAATAGGCTGGTTTCATTTCTGGCCGGGTAAAAATGGCCTGTATAATTTTGGGTTTATTTTCCTGATCCAATGTACAGGTGTTCAGATACTGCATCAGCCCAGCCGGTGTAATGACGTTCACAAAATCCAAAAGAGCTGTGAGAAGTTTTTCCCGGCTATCCGGCGCCTCTTCGCCATCACATAAATACCTGGTAAAAACCAGCTCTGCCGCTTTATTTTCCAACCGGAATGATTGCAGTTTTTCCCAGATTTTCAACCGTTCTTCTGCCGGACGGTCAGAATCCAGAAAAAGGCGCCCCAGCTGTTTGGCATTGAGGATTGCAAACTGACCGGAATCTGCAATTTTCTCCAATATCACGCATGCCTTTTCGGCTTCCGCCGTCAGCGCATATTCCAACAAATAATACAGTTCACTGTCGCGCAGATTCCCGTCACAGATGCCTTCGAGCGCACAGGCAGTTTGCCCTGCATCCGTTTGTGAGAGCACATACTGTACGATATATTCCATGTCCGGCAAAAGATTCAGCCCTTTGCATGCATGCAGCACAGCTGCTTTTGTCCCGCAACTGTCTTCCCCACAGATATAGGTCTGCATACGGCTGCGGTCCTGGCTGTTATAAGCCCCCTGTTCCAGCAGCTTCTGGGCCATACCAGCTTTTTCAGGAACATCCGGGCATTTCTCCAGTACAATATCCAACGAGCTGTGAAGATCCAGATTATTGGTATTGCTGAGAATCGCATCTGCAATGTCCAGATGCTGATTTTTCAGGGAATAAGTCAGCAAATCTTTATTACATTCTTTTGAATAGACTTTTCCGGTTTCCAACATCTTGAAAAGCAGCTCTGTCCGCTGGGTATCCCCAAGCGTATCAAAAACCAGAATCAGAACTGCATAGGCATCCGCAGAATCCAAAAAACCATACAGGACTTCTTCGTCTTCTCCAATCCCACTGTCCTTTTCTTTCAGCTGTGTATAATCATCTTTTAATCGCTGAAAGCTTCCCCGTATCTCTTCTGCTGAACAGGCTCCGGGTGTAATCACCGAAATCATCCGGCAGCAGATTCGCGCAATCATCGTGCCCACATATTTGGAATCAATCTTTTCACATTCACTCAGATTTTCGCGGGCTTTCTGCAATCTCCGATAAGCCGTATCTATAATTGTCTGCCGCACGACATTTTTAATGGTAAACAGGCCATCGTACTGCTCTTCCCGGACGAGCTCCTGTCCGCAATACCTGCAGCGCCAGACCTTTTTTTCTTTGATATACTCCAGGCCACCGCCGCAGGAGTCACATTTTTTTGATGAATACGATACCGCCATGGTTCCACCCGTCCCTGCCTAGAATTGATTTATTTGGAAAGTATGAGCTTCTTATTGCGCTCAATCAGCATCATATCCAGACGTGAACAGGCTTGTGCAGCAGATGCCGTATCTCCGCTTTCACAATATACACGCAGCTCATGAATCGCCTGATGAATACGCAATTCCACATCTTCTATTTCCGGCGTAGACATGGGGTCTGAATAGCGGATATTTTCCGCAAGTTTTTTCAGCCGTGTACGCAGTTCCGCATCCTGCACACTGGCCGCCAGCATCTCTACATCTACGCCCATGCTCTTCAAGCTTCTGACATGGGTTTCCACTTCATCTTTTGCCTGTTTAGCGGTATCCCGGCCCGCTACCGAAAGAATCGTTACGATTGCAAACGCTGCCAGCAAGGCAATCTGTACCAGAAGCGGAATTTTATAATTTAAAAAGCTCTGGAAAATCATAAATACCAGGCTGGCAAACAATTCCGCAAAGAAATAAAATGCCGACAGCTGCATCAATGGGATTCCGAAAAATACGGTTTCCACATCCAGCGTTTTAGCGGACAAAAGAGCCGAAACACATTGGCCGAGAAACGCAATAATCATGAACACATAGCTGATCCAAAAAGCTTCTGTCTCGGGTGTAAAAACCAGAAAAACCAGCAGATTGTAGAACAGAAAAACAATTCCGCCGACCGCAAAATACATAATCCCAGCTTTAGTCTTGTTCATACCGATTCCTCTTCCTTTCTATTGCATTTGCATTTGATTCATCAAAGCCTGGTACCACATTCAGAGCAGAACTTGGCGTTCCCCTCTATGGGTGTTCCGCAATTCGGGCAAGCCCGCGAAAGCTTGGCGCCACATTCGGGGCAGAACTTGGGATTTCCCGACAGTGCCTGCCCACATGATGGGCAAAATTTCGCACCAGCAGATGGCGTCTGCGGAATGACTGATTGAGAACTAAAACCACTGTCCACATCAAACGGGGCGATGCCGATCCCCGTCAACCCCTGTTCGGGCTGTGCAGGCTGAGGCTGTGCAGGCGCCGCGTTTCTTCCGCTTTCAAGAATATCGCGGACTGACCGCGAGGCCGCGTTGCTTCCCATAGGCGCGGTCACAGAGCTCACGTCCTTTGGAGGGGCCTGTGTGGGAATACGGTCAGGGCTGAGTGCACTGCGTGCCAGTTCTCCAATCGTACCGCCCATCATAATACCGCCCATCGCACCGCCGATTACACCGCCCATTTCTCCCATAGTTCCTTCATTGGCGGCAAATTTTTCAGCAATCATCATCTGGCGTTCTTCCTGCCAGGTATAGCCCTGAATAATACGGCTGGAACGCTGGTTTTTCGCTTCTGTAATGGCTGCATAATCCTTTTCCGGGACTTCAATAGTCTCGATGTTGAAAAATTGAACTAACACGCCATAGTCTTCAAAAACCTGATCCAGCCTTTCTTTGACTACATCGCTGACTTCTGCCAGATTGGCGTTCATCATAAAATAGCTCAGTTTGCCGTTAATCATAATTTTGGAGATGCAGTCCTTCACATTGGAAGAGATAATCCCCCGGAATTTGGCAATCAGCGTATCTGCGTCAAAGCTCCCACGAAAGCCCACAATTTTCAGCAGGAATTTTCGGGAATCTTCTACAGAAATCGACATGCTTCCGCGCAGCATGACGTGCATAAAAATGTCGTAAAGAGGATCTTCCAGTGCAATAGGGCCTTGTGTTCCCCAAAGTAAATCCATCTGGTGGACTTTGTTGATGTAAAACACCTTACAAGGAAACGGCGTTTCTCCACCGGTTGGAAGGCTTACGATCCTTCTCAGAAGAGGGGTATTGGGCGTTGAAAGTGTGTGTGAACCCGGACCAAACAGATCCGCCGCATTTCCGTTCACAACCAGTATAGCTTCATGTGTTTCATCTACAATCAGCTGTGAAGTGGCGTTGAAATCTTCAATGTCGGATTTCCAAACCAGATCATCCGGCTTTCCACCAAATTTAATAACTGAAGAAATCGGCATACTATTTCCCCCTATTCAGTATAAAGTTCTATCCTCGACCAGTTAACGGCTAACTTATAGTATAACATAATTCGATGGATTTTGATACTAATTTTTAATGTTTGGTGTATCTTTTACACAGCTTCAAATAATAAATTGTTCCATATGTACTGTGTATTTTTTAAAAAATTTTATTTTTAAAAGCAAAAAGCTCAATTGTCCAGATTCAAAGG
>DVIY01000022.1 GCA_018710915.1 Candidatus Gallacutalibacter pullistercoris | reverse complement strand
ATAATTCTTAACTCATTCCGGTCAATAGGGAAAGCCATAATATCGATTTTTACAAATAAATTTTATGATTCAGCCTATTCCCTGAAGTGGTTCTGCTCCCTTCTGCTTTGGCGAAACTCTTTTTTCATTTTTTGATAAACAAAATTTTTATAAGAAAGCGTAAAAATGAAAATAAAAATTATGAATATCAGCGCTTCTATCAGAATAATCAGCCAGCTCCACTGGCTGCTTTCCCGTTTTGTCACCCGAACCACACATTCTGTGGAAAAGTTTCCGCTTATGGTTTTGGCTGTCACCACAGCGGTTCCCCCATTGATTGCCGTAACCATCCCGTTGGGCTGCACCTGCGCAACTTCCATATCAGAGCTGCTGTAAGAAAGCTGCGGGAGTGCTGTCCCTTCTGGAAGTGCAGAAGGGGTCAGCTGATACGTTTCGTCTGGGGCCAGCATGATTTCCTGTACCGGAAACGAAATTCCTGTCAGCTGCGCCGGAACCGAAATCGCAAAACCGGTACTGCAAAAACACAATCCCAGTATTAACAGCCCTGACAGAACCCGTGCTCTTTTTTTCATTTGCCTATTGCCTGCCTTTCATCAAAAATCATCCCCGTTTTCTCCCAGATAGCACGCCAGGACTTTCGGGAAAACCGCCCGCAAATGGTACTTTTCAGGAAGGGTTATCGCCTCAAACTGCCCTGGATTTTTCAAAAAAGTACGCATCGCTCGCTCTGCTCCCACATCATCCAAAGAAAACAGGAGCCCGTTTTTCCCGTCCTGTATCAGCTCTTCATGCCCTTTGATGCGGGAAGCCAGTACCGGTTTTCCGCAAAACAACGCTTCCATGACGGAAAAAGGCATCCCCTCGCACCGGCTGGCTGTAATCAGAGCGTCACATGCCGCCAACAGCTGGTCGATTTCTTTGCACTGTCCCAAAAAGCACACCCGCTCGTTGACCCCCAGCCGGCTGGCCAATGATACACATTCCTCCAGGCACTGCCCTTCCCCGGCAAACCAGAGCAAAACCCGCGGGAATTCTTCGGCGATTGCGGCCAATGCCCGAATCAGCGACGACTGGTTCTTGCGAGGGGAAAACTCCCCCACGCACAGCAGGATGATTTCTTGCGCCGCTACACCCGCCTGTTTTCGAAACCGGCTGCGTTCTGCGTCAAACCCGCTCGGAGTCAGAATGGGAAACCGGTCTTCGGGAAATCCCATCCCATCGATTCTCACGATTTTCCGGCACAAACGGTGCCGCATGGAAATTTTTTCGTCTTCCCGGTTCATGACGAGAAGGCACGCTGAACGCCCACAAAACAGCTTTTCGCAGAAAAGATACATCCTGCTTTTCAGGCTGCCGTCATCACGAAACAAATACCCATGGCACACATGCACCCAGCGGGTCGCACGCTTCCCCGAAAACACCAGCGCCAGCTTTGTTAAAAAGCCTGCCAGCTGCGTGTGTGAAACTACCAGCTGATACTCCTGTTTTCGAAACAGCCGCATCAGCCGGAAAATTGTCCCTATATTTTGCAGGGAAAGCAGGCTTTTACAGAACGGCATCCGATGAATCGAAGACGGGAAAGGGAACTCGCCCATACCCTGTGCAGCAGCCTCCACTTCCCATCCATTCTCTGCGAACCACCGCAAATAGGGAGTGTGGAACTGCTGAAGGTGTGAAAACCGTGAAGCAACCATCAAAACCCGCTTCGGGCGATTATCCATTCGCGGCATACTCCCTGCACACCTCCTGTGCCGTACCATTCATGCGGATTCTTCCTTTTTCCAGCCAGATCGCGCGCTGGCACACTTTCTGTACCTGTGCTGCTGAATGGGAGACAAAAAGAATCGTTGTGCCGTGGCCGAGCATTTCATTCATGCGTTTTTCGCACTTCTGGCGGAATCTGGCATCCCCTACTGCCAGCACTTCATCTGCAATCACGATATCCGCATCTGTCAGGGTGGCGATTGCAAAACCCAGCCGCGACAGCATGCCCGAAGAAAAACCGGCTACCGGAACATCTACGAAATCCCACAGCTCGGCAAAATCGATGATCTCATCGAATCGCCGGTTCATATAGGCGCGGGTATGGCCGTGCATGGCACCGGAAAGATAAATGTTCTCCCGTGCGGTGAGCGTCCGGTCAAACCCACCGTTAATCTCAATCAGCGGCGCGATATTTCCGTGGGTCACAACCGTCCCTTTTGTGGGGCGCATAATCCCGGCGATCAGCTTGAGCAGCGTGGATTTTCCAGAACCATTGCGCCCAACCAGTCCCAGCGATTCCCCCCGCCCCAATGCAAACGAAATATCCCGCAGCGCCCAGAATTCTTCATAGGCCAGCTTGCCCCGCACGGCATTGAGCAGGTATTCCTTTACCCGGTATTCCTGATGCCGGCTTATGCGGAACATCATGGAAACTCCCTGTACAGATACGACCGGCTCCATCTTTTTCCCCTCCTTATAAATGCAGGTACAGGCGGTCCTGATTTTTTCGAAAGACCATCACCCCGGTCAATAGCAGCAAAACTGCATAGGCGGTGGCGATCAGCAAGGTCTTTTCTGAAGGCATTTGCCCATATAGAACCAGCGAACGCATCAGCGATACATAATGATACATGGGGTTCAGCTCCCACAGGAAGCGGTACTGCACCGGGATCATGGAAATCGGGTAAAACATGGGGGTCACATACGTCCAGATGGTCGTGACAATGGAATACAGATAGGCCATATCCCGGAAAAACACCCCCACTACACTCAGCGTCAGCGAAAGGCCTGCGGTAAAACCTGCGGTGAGCACCAAAGGAACGGGAAGCAGCATCACATAAGGCGTGAGCTGTACGCCTGTTGCCAGCGCTACCAGCAGCAGCGGAATCAGGGAAAGCAGCATGGTCAGCATATTGAGCGCTACGGTTGCCAGACAGAACATGTAATTGGGCACGCGGAGCTTTCGCACCAGCCCGCTGTTATTCACAATACAGTTTAATGACTGTGTAGTCGTGACGCTATTAAAGACCATCACCACATACGCGCACATATAATAGGCCGGGTAATGGTCAATCGAACGGCGGAACAGGGTGGAAAAAACAATGGTCATCACCGTCATCATCAATAGCGGATTGAGCAGAGTCCACAAGACCCCCAATGCCGATTTATAGTACTTCTTTTTCAGGTCGCGTTTGAAAAGCTCACAGAGAAAATTGAAATATTCCATAAATTCCCGCACAGCACCGGACATTCTATTCACCCCCTGCGTCCATAATAGCGGTCTTTCATCCAGTTCAATATACCCGCTGGCAGCAAACCGGTCACCAGCGGCTTGCATACATAGGGGAATGCCCCGGGAAGCAGTCCCAAATCGCGGAACCCTCTGTATTTGACCAGCGCTTCTTCCAGCCGGTAGCGGTATTTTCGCCGTTTGGCCGCAGAAACATCCTCCCGGTACTCATACAGCTCTTCCTGAATGGTGTACCCACATTCCCCCGCTGCATACAGGCGAAAAAACAGCTCCAAATCTTCGCACCGCCGCGTAACACGGCTGACGCAGTACCCCCCTGCCTGCAAAACGGCATCGCGCCTCATCCCCACCGCCCCATGCATGAACGGTACACAAAAAAGGAAGTCGTGCGCCGATGGGAATTCGGGGTAACGCATCCGCCCCCACTTTCCCCCATCGTCAAACAGGCTGATATTGCTGGAAACCAGCGCATATTCGGGGTGCTGCTCCATAAACGGCACCAGCCGATTAAATCGTCCGGGCGAGGAGCGGTCATCCCCATCCTGCCGCAGCAAAATCGGGGTGGAGGCCGCACGGATACAGCGGTTCAGGCTATACGCCAGCCCGCGGTTCTGCTGATTGACCAGCAGACGGATGCGCCGGTCACGGGAGGCGGCTTCCCGCAGGAAAGAGCGCACCGGCTCCCGGGAACCGTCGTCGCAGATGAGCCATTCAAAATCGGAAAGGCTCTGCGATAATACCGACTGTATGGCCTCTTCCAGCTGAGCGCGCTTTCCATTATAAATACCGCTGATAACCGAAAAACGCATCCTATCCCCCCTTACATCCGAGAAAGCCGCAGCCAGTCCCAAAGGTACACATTCATCCGGTACCATTGCCTGAACCGAATGGGCGAAAGCGCAAAGCTTCCATAAGGCCAGAAAAGCTCTGCCTGTGCGGTACCGTCTGTCCGCTTCCGATTCTGAAAGCGCCTGAAAAATGCATACCGCTCCGCTTCCTCCTGTGTCACAGCTCCTGCCAGTGGGCGAAGGCATGCTTCCGACATATCATCGCTGAAAAAGCACCCGGAAAGTCCCAGCACTTCTTCCCGCCCGGGGGCAAAACAGAGCTTTTCCATCCTGCGGCGCACGCAATCCAGCAGCTTTTGCCCGTCTTGTGAAAAGAGTGCGGAATCCAGTTTTCTGCATACCTCGAGAACCGTTTTTTCATATCCGGGCCGCCAGCCTGTATTTTTCCGGTCATTCCATACAGGAACCACTTTTTTCTCCTGGTACGCATATCCGGCAGTCATGGGGTGCGGGGCAGGCAGCATACTTTCCAGCACATTATTATTGAACTTTGCCTTCACCCGTGCGGGGGATTCCCTGTCAAAATACCACGCCCGATATACCCCGTCTTTCTCTTCTGCCGGAGACTGGTAAAGGCCAAAATAATACCCGCTCAGTTCAGCATGAAAACCGGCGCTTTCCAGCAGCTGGCGCAGTGTCCGCTGCATGGAGCCTGTCCAGCCGGTATCCACCAGCACGACCGGGCTTCCGTCCAACAGCCCCTCCTGCCGGAAATATCCAACAGCCGGTGCATAGGCTTCGCGCGACTTCTTCATCAGCACGCGCATAAACTCCACGTCATTTCGCAAAATCAGCTCCATCCGGCGCAGCGCTGCCGGGGAAATCACCTGATCCAGCGCGCTGAAAGCGATTCCGGCTGCTGCGGCAAACCGGCGGCATTCTTCTTCACTGGCGCGCATTCTCGCAAAAACCGCCCTCGGCGCAGCGCCGTATGCACGTGAAAATATTTGCTGTATCGTTTCCTCTTTTCCAATCAGGTGCCATGCCGGAAGCCGCCATGCAAGGCGCGAGGCATAAAGATACCGGCACTCTATCTCGTATCCGCGCGCCTGTGCCAGTGCATCGCTGATCTCGCGAAGCAGGTAGCCGTCACGCGCAAGGAAATACAGCCGTTTCTGTCCGGCACGGCGCGCCTGCTCGATCACCCAGTCGCAAAACCCGTATAACGCCGGGGCACTGTATTGCGCCGCTGTCTTTTTCCACGCCGGCGGATGAAAGCCTTCCACTTCCCGCGCGGCGCGGCTGATGACCTCTTCTATTTCTCTGCGGGTCATCTTTTTCCCTCCTTATAACATGGTATAGGGCACCACTCCATGCACGTTTCCCGCCAGCCCCAGCAGATGATGCACACAGGTAAGAATCACCACTGCCAGAAACACCACCGCATACCGGACTTCCTGCTTTTCCAGCGAAATCCTCTGGGTAGCCATCCCCGGCCGGAGCTGCTGACGCGGCTTGAGCGAATGCAGCAATTCCGGAACAGCCAGTACAGAATAGGCATAGGCATAATACGAAAGGCGCTCCAGAATTGCATGGCGCGTCATCATCACCATACAGAAAACCGCAAAGAATTGCAGCCCAATCAAATAGCGGTTATAGGAATTGATCTGCATCATCTGATTGCGGAAGACATACAGCAATATCAACAGCACCAGCGGAACCAACGCGTACAGATAGGGAATTCCCTGCAAAAAAACGGAATTGGCGTATTCCTGATGAAATACCATGGTGAGCAGATTGAGGATTCCTTCAGATGAGATATAGAAAAACAACAGGATATACGCATAAAACAGGAACAGCCCACCGCCCGGCCGGATGCACAGCAGCAGATAGACCGGCAGTAAAATCAGAGCGGTGGTGTGGAAAAGCGACGCCAGCACAATGAGCGCTGAAAAACGCCAGAACTTTCTCTCTTTGAGAAATGGCCAGGCAAATAGTGTGATGGAAATCGCGATGGCCTGGCGCAAAAAGTTCATGTTGAGATAGAGGAAATAGAGGTTGAGGAACAGCAGCACCGAAATGCCGGGACAGGGCGAATACCGGTAAATCAGCCAGGCCCATGGAATCAGGCATATGGCAGCCAGAATTCCCATGTACAGCGAGATCTGGTTGGTAAAAAGCCCGATCACCTTTGTCAGCAGCACAAAGCCCGGCTCCCAGTCCAGATATCGCAAGGTAGTAAACCCCTCCCGGTTCATCAGCACAAAACCCTGGGCATACATATCGTAATCAAAACCAATGCGGTACCGCAGGCAAGCAAGCAAAAACATCTGCAAAAAGGCGGCTGTTACAAAGCACCACCGTCCGGTCCTGGAAGATTTCATCAAATACAGGAACAAAAAACCCCAGACAAGCATCAGCGCTTCATTCAAAAGATAGATACTCACTCCTGTTTCACTCCCCTGTCTGCGCGAAGCCTGAAAGCGGTCTTCCAAAGGATTCGAAGGTCAAGCCACAGGCTCCAGTTTTCAATATATTCAATATCACACCGGATACGCTCCTGTATCGAAGTATCTCCGCCGCGCAGTCCCCTGATCTGCGCCAACCCGGTCATTCCGGGACGAACATAGTGTTTGATCATATAAGCAGGAATATTCTGCATAAATTCATTGACAAAATGAGGGATTTCCGGGCGGGGCCCCACCAAGCTCATATCCCCTTTCAGTACATTGACCAGCTGGGGCAGCTCATCAATGCTGTATTTCCGCAGAAAAGCCCCCACCGGGGTACACCGTTCATCTCTGGCCCCGGCCATTTTCACCACAGATTCGGTTTCTACCCGCATGGAGCGGAATTTATACATCTGAAACGGCTTGCGGTTAACTCCTACACGCGTTTGCCGAAAAATCACCGGCCCCGGCGAAGAGACTTTGACAGCGATTGCTGCCGCTGCCATAATCGGACTGAATACCAGCAGGCAGACACAGGATACCAGCAAATCAAAGCTGCGTTTGACGATACTGTTGAACAATCCGTCGAGCGGGATGCGCCTCATGCCGAGAATGGGCAGATCGTCAAAACTGGTCACATAGACGCGTGAAGGCAAAAAGGCAAACAGCTGCGGGATGATGGAAAATTTCACCCCATATTTTTCGAGCAGAAGCATCCGGCGGTCAAACTCTACGGCTTCTTCTTCCCGAAGCATCAGAAAAACCTCATCGATGGTGCGGGTTTTCAATAAGGATTCCAGTTTTTCATAAGGCCCAAGGTAGGGCAATGAACAGTCCAGTGCTTTCTTTTCTGCCAGATACCCAATGATTTCATACCCAAACCCCGGCGAGCTCTCCACTTTGGCTGCAAATGTTTCGGTACAGGCATTTACGCCCAGCAGCAACAGGAATTTACGGTTAAAACCTTTTTCCCGAATCAGGTGCAGGACTGCACGCATCCCCGCTCGATAGAGCCCCTGCAATACTGTGCTGAGGAAGAAAAATACCGTAATCGCTACCTGAAGCTGCATAAACATGCCCATCATATAAAAGGCGATTACCTGAATGAGATAGGCTGTTAAATTCGCTTTTGCCAGTTCCGTCAGCTGAATCCAGAAAGGCGTGTTGCGGTAAGAACGGTATTGATGAAAAAAACCGTACACCAGCAGATGCATAAGCCCGTTCAAAACACAAACCAGTGTGGTTACAGAAACCTGATTATGGATAGGAAAGAAGCTTTTCAATACCATCCGGAAAGAAAGATACTGGGCGGCAACCAGAATGATAAAGTCGATTCCGATATAGACGAGATTGAGCGGCTTCTGATTTTGACGGATCATCTGATTCCTCCTTTCCCGTATTGCGGCTGTATCAGTAGAATTTCCCGTATGCGGGTGAATAATCAGCTTTTCAAAACAAAAAATAATTCGGAAAGCATGCCGGCACCTGCAACCGGAAATCTGCTTGCCACAGGAGGAATCCATATGAATCAAAGCCCGCTGCTGAGTATCATCGTGCCTGTTTATAATGTAGAGCCCCATCTGGAAAAGTGCCTGTCCAGTATTCAAAAACAGACGTTCCGAAATCTGGAAATTCTGGCGGTGGACGACGGCTCTTCTGACGGCTGTGCAAAAATTCTGCAATCCTATGCCGCCAAAGATTCGCGCATCCGTGTGCTTCGCCACGAAAAAAATCGCGGCCTGTTTCAGGCGCGGCTGACCGGAGTTGCGGCTGCACAGGGAGAATACATCGCCTTTGTAGATGGCGACGATGCCGTAACGCTGGACTATTACCGCCCACTCATCCAGCGGGCTGAAGAAGAAAGCGCCGATATGGTCATGGGAAACACCATTATGGAGGACGAAAACCACTGGCGCTTCCGGTATAATTCCAATTTTGGCCTGACCGCCGAGCGGACTTTATGCAGGAAAGAAATTTTCCGGCGCTTTTTTGAAAATGAGGGAGCCTGTTTTTCATGGCATACTGTTTACAATAAAATTTACCGGCGAAGCCTGTGGAAACAGGCCGTGCCTGAATATGCCCCCATGCAGGAAAGACTGGTCATGACGGAAGATATCGCGTTTTCGGTCGTGCTCTATTACTACGCGCAGAAAATGTGTTTTTTACCGATTGACGGGTACATCTATTACCGTCACAGCGCTGCTTCCACCGGGGTTTCTGCTTCTGTAGAGGCTGTGCGCTCTAAATTCCGGGATGTACGGCGCGTTTTTGAATTTGTGAAAGCTTTTCTGGAATCCCATGAACTGCTGCCCGAGTTTGGCGGACAGTATCGGGAATGGAAAGAACGCTACTTCCGGTGGCACTCCTGGAATGTACAGGAAGCGCTTAACCGTTTCCAGCTATCTGCCGGGGAAGCCAAACAGCTGAAACGTGAATTTCTGGAATTTTACGGAAAAGATGACTTTGAATTTGCCCGCCGGGAGGATTCCTTCTTTACCGAACTCAAGTCTTCCTGGAACAAACAGACCGAGGATTTGATTGGGCTGATTTGCAGCCCCGAGGTCAAAGCCGTCAGCTTTGATATGTTCGATACGCTGGTGATGCGCCCCTTCTGGAATCCGGACGACCTGTTCCGCCTGGTTCAGATTCGTATGGAAAAGCGTTTCCCGCAGTACCGTGCCCTTTCTTTTTATGATATGCGCATCGAAGCGGAAAACTCTGCGCGCAAACGCCTTTCTGTGAGCAGCGCTTCTTTTGAAGACGTCACGCTGGAAGAAATCTACCGGGAAATGTCGCGCCTGTATCTTCTTCCGGAAGAAGACTGCCGTGAACTGATGCAGGAAGAAGAGCGGCTGGAAATTCAGTTCTGCTCCCCGCGAAAATCCATGAAGCGCCTGTATGAGCTTTCCTTATATATAGGAAAGAAGGTGATTATCACATCGGACATGTATCTGCCCGAATCGGTGATTACCCGTATTCTGGAAAACTGCGGCTACCGGGGTCATGCACACCTGTATCTTTCCTCTTCGTGCCGAAGGCTCAAAGCCACCGGTAACCTGTACCGCATGATTCTTTCAAAAGAAGGGCTCCTTCCATCAGAGCTGCTGCATATCGGCGACAGCTGGCACTCGGATATTCAGGCCGGGCAGGCGGCGGGGCTGCGCACATTCTTTGTGCCAAAAGCCTCGGACGTCTTTGCAAACTGGGTTTCGGAGCTCAAAACCAACCGCTGCATGAAAGTATTGAAAGAGCCCTCCGGTGAGATGATCCGGTATGAATACGCTGCCAAACAGCTGCCCATCCGCTGCATGATGGCTCTCATCGCCAACCGTTACTTTGACAACCCCTTTTACCACTGCTTTTATGAGGGTTCCGACTATAACGCTGACCCCTATCTGATCGGGCTGTACCCTGTGGGAATGATGGTATTCGGGTTTGTACGGGAACTGATTGACGACGCAAAAAAACAGGGATATGATACCCTTCACTTTTTGGCGCGGGATGGTTATCTGCTGCAAAAGGTATATGACCTGCTGCGCCCGGCGGATGCCCCGCCCTCCCACTATTTTTACACTTCGCGCAAAGCCCTGCTGCCCTACGCCATCCACCAGCCGCGCGACCTGTTTTCCATTGCGCAGAGTATTCAAATCACCAGCCACACGCCGGCAGAGCTCCTCTCTCTGTATGCACCGCTGCTGCGCCCGCTCACCGAAGAAGACCGCAAGCGTTATTACGAAGCTGGTGTCTTATTGGATGTCCCCTTCCGCGATATGAGCTCTTTTGTCTCGTTTGTGCGCGCTGTTATCGAGATTTCTTATGATGAAAAAAAGGCAGCCGCCAGCCACAGCGAAATGGAGCGGTATATCCGCAGTATTTTTCAGCCGCACGATGCTGCAATTGATTTGGGATACAGCGGCACTTTGCAGGGGATTCTGTGCAGCTTGGCCGGATACCCTATCGACGTTTATTTTTTGTATTCCAACGGAAGCACCTCTGCCCATACAGCAGACCGCTATGGCTTCCGCATGAAGTGCTATTATGATTACACTCCGGCAGGCAGTGTGAGCGTGCGTGAATCCCTGCTCATGGAAAACGGCCCTTCCTGCATTGGATACCGCAAAAACGGCGGCACCCTCTCTCCTGTTTTTGAAAAAAATCCTCTGTGCTACGCCGAAAAATATGTTTATGAAGAGGTGCACCGCGGGGCATATGAATTTGCACAGGAGCTGCTGCATCACTTTGCAGACTGGCAGGAACTTTTTCAGCTGCGTGCTGCGGAAGTTTCTGCGCCGTTTGAATATTTCCTCTGCCATGCCCCCGCCTTTGATCGCGCGTTGTTTTCGTGCTGTTCCATGGAAGACGAAGTATATGCCGGGATTTCCGGTTATTCCCTCGAAACGATTTGGGGCGAAGATATGGCCGAACGCGGGCTTTTGGGAACACAGCCGCCGTCTGCTTCCTCTGCTGCTTTCGCTTCTCATTCTCTGCCAAAAGGGATGGAAGACCTTTATACAGACGGGCTGTTTGTCCGGGCATATCAATGGGCCAACCGCAAATTCCCCAAAGGTTCAAAGTCCCGTGAAAACGTCAAAAAGATTGCCGCCCGATTTTTCAAAGAAGAGCCAAAGCAGTGAAGGGGGGAATTCCTTATGCCAAAAAAACGTATTACCTTGCAGCACATTGAAAAGAACGCCAACCGCATCGAGTATTCCTATTATATAGAAGGGGACTGGGAGAAAGCTTTCCGCCAGGAAAACCGTTACTTTATTGAATATGGGCGCGACATCAGCTGGTGTCCGGATTCCGTCGCGGTGATTCCGTTTTTGGGGAACTTCCTGCCTGTTTCGTGGGTGTTTGATGCTGAAATTGTGATTCCGGAAATCGATGGTGATTTTCTGCGCAGTATTGATGAAATCAAGCGGGGATATCAGGTGATGTACCCTGCATTGGAATTTCGCGGTTCTTTGTGCTATGGGCAGGTGTGTGAAAACAAAATCGCGCAGGGAACAAACCGCAGCCTGCTCTTTTTCAGCGGCGGGGTCGATGCGGTTTCCTCCATGCTGTCTGTGCTGGGAGATACCCCTACGCTGATGACCCTATGGGGCTCTGACCTGTATCTGAAAGACGAGCAGGGCTGGCAGGTGGTGCAGGAATCCGTACAGCAGACCGCCGAACGATTTTGCCTGCCGTATACTTTTGTGAAGACTTCCTTCCGTTCTGTACTGAACGAGCCTTTTTTGACAGAAGCCATCGCAAAACCACAGCATGAAAACTGGTGGCACGGCTTCCAGCACGGGCTGGCAATTATCACCCATGCTGCTCCATTTGCCTTTTTGGAAAACATCCGCCAGATTTATCTCGCATCTACCGATTCCGTCAAGTCCAAAGAAGTGTATACCTGTGCTTCTCATCCCACGATTGATAATCAGGTGCGTTTTTGCGGATGCCGCACCCTGCATGAGGGTTTTGAAAAAAGCCGCTCGGATAAAATCCGGCAAATCTGCTCGTTTTCAGCACGCACAGGAACCCCTCTTCCTCTTCGCGTATGCTGGGTAACACGCACCGGCAGCAACTGCTGTATATGTGAAAAGTGCATGCGCACTTTATACGCCATTCTGGCAGAAGGATACAATCCGGAAGACTTTGGATTTTCTCTCACGCCCGAGCTCTACCAGAAACACCTCCAGATGCTGCAAAATGGAGAAGTCCGTATCCCTGTACTCTTCTGGAAGGATATCATTCAAAAATTTTCCAGCCAGCCGCAGCTGCAGGCCAATTATCCAGCCGCTGCCTGGCTGGTTCAGAAGTATCCGCAGTTCGCTTCCAGAAATCCGTTCTACCAGACATCCGTATGCAGGCCTGTTTCCGTATCACAAATGACTGAAAAACTCGAGAAGCAAAAACTGGTGCTGTTCAAATCCCCGCTGAATATTGAAACCCGTGAAAAAGCCTTTCAATCTGTTGGGATGAACACCGGGAACCAGGTGTTCGCGGCGGCGCTGAACAAGCTGCTGCATCCAGATGTGATTTCCTGGCAGCAATATCAGGACGGGATTTACGACCTTTCCCCTGCGCAGGCTGTTATCACGACTGATTTGATCTGGATTCACCCCAAAAGCGACTTTGACTATCTCTATAACCGGCTGCAAAAAATTCAGAAGCCCTTTATCCCCATCAGCATCGGCCTGCAATCCTCCCGCTTTGACCCTGGCTTCCGGCTGAATCATTCGAGCCTGAAAACACTTGCTGCCATGCAGGAGCGGGCGGTACTCGGTGTTCGCGGAGAATATACGGCTTCTATCCTGGAAAAGCACGGGATTCAAAACCTGCGGGTAATCGGCTGCCCTTCCATGTACTGGTTTCAAAATCCAGATTTTCAATTTGAATCAAAAAATTCATCTGTCCAGCACGCTTTGTGTAACTTCAGAACTTTTTACGGAACGCTGAGCCGGGCAGAACGCCATTTCCTCACCTATTGCGCCAACCGCAATCTTCCCATGATTGAACAGACCTCTTTTTCACTGGCACCCGAGTCCGTCAATGACCCTGCCTGCTATCAATATTTGAAAAAATGGCTGGACAGGAAAACGCGGATTTATTTCGATACGGATTCCTGGCGGGAATCACTGCGCGGCTATGATTTTATGCTGGGTGCACGCTTTCATGGAAATGTCATCGCCCTGTGGGAAGGGATTCCCGCTCTGTTCCTGCTGACAGATTCCCGGACGCAGGAGCTGACGCAATTCTTTCACCTCCCCTCTCTGCGCATGGAAGAATTTGACCGCACGCAGCCCATGGAATTCTATCTTGAAAAGGCCGACTATACGGCGTTCAATCGCAGTTACCAGCGCCTGTACGAAAATTTCTGCGAATTTCTGCGTGAAAACTGTCTTCCTTCCCCGTAATAAAGAAACCCGGAAACCTGCTTGAAAAAGGTCTCCGGGTTTTTTTAATTGTTTTCCTGAGTGATTTCACATGAATCATCTGGAATTCGGTATTCATCCAGGATGATTTCTCCGATGCTTCCAGCGTGGATATGACCGCTGCGGGGGTTTTTCACGCTGTCTACATGGCCGATGATGCGGGCTTCTACATCGCTGTACTCAAATGAGAGGTCACAGCCAACCATTTCACAATCTTCCAGTACCAGCCCTTCTGCATAGCACAGGGGCTGCGTGCCGATAATTTTGCAGCGCACCAGATGCAGATTCTTCGAATACCATGCCAGGTATTCACCGCGAATCACGCTGTCGAACACTGTCACATTCCGGCTGTGCCAAAAAGCATCCTTTGTGTCCAGATGGGAATTGCGGATAGTCATGTTC
>DVIY01000193.1 GCA_018710915.1 Candidatus Gallacutalibacter pullistercoris | reverse complement strand
AAACAGCCGTTTTACAAATCAAGCACGTGAGGCGGCCAGAGCAGGTACGCCGATTACACTTATTGACGGGAATGACCTAATCAGACTTGTCATTAAGTACGAGTTGTTTATTACCCCGGTTACAACTTATGTGTTGGACGATTTCTACTCAGAAGAATAAATCATTTCATTTAATGCTTATTATTGAAAACCTCGCGGTTTTGAGAAAAAAACAACTTGCATAACAAAAATGATATTAAGCATATAGAGAAAGGACCCTACCATGGACATTATCCTCTTAGTTCTGCTTCTGGCAGTGCTGGCCTTGCAGGTCATGCTGCTGTGGAGCATGATGAACCGAAAAACCAGCAGCAGCGGCAAAGAAGTCGAATCTCTGCGGCAGGAGCTGCTGCGCATGCAGGAACAGCTCTCAGCCGGGACGCGGGATTCCGCCGGGAATCTGCGCCGCGCCATGGACGACAGCCAGAGCCGGCTGCGCTCCGAGCTGAGCGGTACTGTACAGACTTCCCTGCAAAGCATGGGCACTCTGCTCACCGACGGACAAAAAGCCATCGGGGAACAGCAAAGCCGAAAACTGGAAGAATCCGGTAAACATACGGTACAGCAGCTTTTCAGCATGCGTCAGGAGATTTCTTCTCAGCTGACGCGCATGAACACCGAGACCGAAGCCCGCATGCAGCGCTTTTCCGAAGAAAACGGCCAGAAGCTGGACGCCATCCGGCAGACAGTAGAGAAAAAACTCTCTGACCTGCAAACCGAAAACACCAAAAAGCTGGACGAAATGCGGCAGGTGGTGGACGAAAAGCTGCAAAAAACACTGGAAGACCGCATGACCCAATCCTTCAAGCTGGTGAGCGAGCGGCTGGAAGCCGTTTACAAAGGGCTGGGTGAAATGCAGACGCTGGCTTCCGGCGTGGGCGACCTGAAAAAAGTCCTCTCCAACGTCAAAACGCGCGGTATTCTAGGCGAAATCCAGCTGGGCGCTATTCTCGAAGAAATCCTCGCGCCGGAGCAGTACGAGACTAACTTCGTCACCAAAAAGGGCAGCCGCAACCCCGTAGAATACGCTGTGAAACTCCCCACTGAGGATGGCAGCGGCGTCTATCTGCCCATCGACTCCAAGTTCCCCGGTGACGCCTATCAGGAGCTGCTGGACGCGTATGATTCCGGCGAAAAGGCCCGGGTGGACGAGGCCGCAAAAATACTGCGTGCCCGGATTCTGCTTTTTGCCAAGGATATCAGCGACAAGTATATCGACCCGCCGAACACCACCGATTTTGCCGTCATGTTCCTGCCCTTTGAAGGGCTGTATGCCGAAGCGGTCAACCGCGGCATGGTGGAGGAACTGCAAAGCAAATACAAAATCAATCTGGCCGGCCCCAGTACCATGGCGGCGCTGCTCAACAGCTTGCAGATGGGCTTCCGCAGCTTTGCCATTCAGAAACGCAGCGGCGAGGTTTGGGAAGTGCTGGGAGGCGTCAAAACGGAATTCGACAAATTTGGTGATGCTCTGGAAGCCACCCAAAAACGTCTGGAACAGGCCAACAAGGAGCTTGATAAACTGGTTGGTGTGCGCACTCGTCAGATTCAGCGGAAACTGCGCGGCGTTACTCGGCTAGACCCATCGGAAAGTCAGCGGATGTTTGCGCTGGAAGACGGCGATTCCCTCAACGAAGAAGTTTGAGCCGTATTTAAAAAAAAGGGGGGGATATCTGTGGAACTGTGGGATTTATACACAGAAGACCGGCAGCTGACCGGAAATACGCATATTCGGGGAGAGGAACTTCCCGACGGAGCATATCATTTGGTGGTTCATGTATGGATTCGGAACCAGAAAGGCGAATACCTGATTTCCCAGCGTTCTGCCAATCGTCCAACATTCCCCTTGATGTGGGAATGTGTGGGTGGTTCGGTTGTAAAAGGGGAAACCAGCCTGCAAGGCGCCATACGGGAAGCCAAAGAGGAGGTCGGCATTGACCTGTCGGACGATGACGGAAAGCTTGTCTTCTCAAAAACCAGAAAAACCATCGACAGCAAAAAATTCAACGACATTCTGGATGTCTGGCTTTTTGAATACAACGGTGAAGTAAACCTGTCAGAGGCTACTACTGATGAAGTCGCACAGATCAAGTGGATGACCTGTCAGGAAATACAGTCTCTGTATGAAAGTCAGCAGCTGGTTCAGACACTGGGTTACTTTTTTGATACGGAGGAGATGAGGGTTTTGTGATCGCCTCTTTTATAAAAAACTGGTAAATTTTCCTTTTCAAAAAGAAAACTTGTCAATATTTTTGCAAATTTTTCTTGAAATCGGGATAATATCTGGTTATAATAATAAAAAATGCCCGTTATTTCTGCCCCTGACAGACCACGGGCCGGGAGGCTATAATTTATGGAAAACCGCACCTTTAAAGTTATGTCCAGGAACAGCAATGTTCCCCTGAAGATCGCCCACGGCCATTTTGCGACCAACCATTCTCACGTAAATTATTATATTGACATGACCACCCTCAAAACACGCCAGAGCGAAGCAGAAGCTGCTGCCAAGGCTCTGGTTCCCCATTACATCGCCAATACCATCGTGGATACTATCGTCTGTCTGGACGGCACAGAAATTATCGGGGCTTATCTGGCACAGGAGCTGAACCGCTCCGGCTTTATGTCCATCAACGCACACCAGACCATTTATGTGGTAACGCCTGAATACAACGCCAACAGCCAGATGTTCTTCCGCGATAACATCCAGCCCATGATCCGCGGCAAACATGTGCTGATCCTCATGGCTTCCGTCACGACCGGCATCACTGTGCGCAAGAGTGTGGAATGCATCCAGTACTATGGCGGCACTCCGGTGGGGGTTTCTGCTATTTTCAGCGCAGTGGACGAAGTAGAGGGCATGAAGATTAACACCATCTTCGATTCCGACGATGTACCCGGATACGAAACATATTCCAGCCACGAATGCCCCATGTGCCAGCAGGGCCAGAAGGTCGATGCGCTGGTAAACAGCTACGGGTATTCCAAACTGTAATTGCATAAAACCATCAGGGAGGGCGCCTGCGCGGCGTTCTCCCTGATTTTGTAGGTTTGTCAAACATCTTGTACAGCGAGAGATTTAAAGAAAGCAGCAAGTTTTTCTTTCGGGGAGAGCCAGCCGAGAGGGCGCATAGGTAAGTCGTTGGAACGATTTTGGTGTGCAGCGAGCTGCACA
>DVIY01000192.1 GCA_018710915.1 Candidatus Gallacutalibacter pullistercoris | reverse complement strand
CATCTGAAGCTTTTGGCATTGAGCCTGTTTTCACATCGCCGCGATATCCGTAAAGAAAGCGGGTTTGTGCAGACCATTGCGGTTGCATTCCCAGATGCTTTTGCTTTTGCAGGTACGTTGGGCCTTTGTCTGGAAAAGGCCAGTGGCGAAAAGATTACACCAGAACAGCAGGCTTATCTTACTGTGAATTTACATCGGGTGATGGCTCGGTGGGAATAAAATATTTTATAAAGAGAGGATGAAAGACATGGGATTTTTTGACAAGCTTTTTGGCAAGCAGGAAGCTGCAGGAATAGAGATCGCTGCTCCTCTGGAGGGCGAAGCAGTAGCAATTCAGGAGGTAAATGACCCTACGTTCAGCGAGGAGATTCTGGGCAAAGGCGTGGCGATTCGTCCGTCTGGAAACGAAGTGGTAGCGCCTTGTGATGGTACCGTGGAAATGATGTTCGATACTGGCCATGCTGTGAGTATGACCAGCACCGACGGGGTAGAAATTTTGATCCATGTGGGGCTGGAAACATTGAATCTGAAAGGCAAGCACTACACAGTGCATGCTGCCAACGGCGATAAGGTGACAAAGGGTCAGCCGCTGATTACCTTTGACCGCGAAGCAATTGCTGCTGAAGGATATGATACTATTACGCCAATCGTGATTTGCAATTCTGCAGACTTTGCTTCTGTTGAGCCGCACACCGGTGCTGTGAAGCCGGGCGATGTGCTGATTACACTGAAAAAATAAAACATGAGTGATACTATCGAAGAGATTGGAGGAGTAAGTATGATACAGGGAACCGGACGTCCGGTTTTTTCCGGGGTTGCTATTGGCCGGGCGTATATCTATAAGAAAGAACAGGCCTCTCTTCCCACCTCTTGCGGCGATGCCGCAGTAGAGCAGCAGAAGTTTGAAGAAGCCAAAGCCGCTGCCGTGGAACAGCTGCAGGCATTGGTTGAAGAGACTACAGAACGTCTTGGTGAAGAACAGGCTATGATTCTGGATGTTCAGATGATGATGCTGGACGATCTGGATTATCTGGAGAGTATTGAAGCCATGATTAAAAATGGCGCCAGCGCTGCGGAAGCTGTAAAAGAAACCGGCGATACTTTCTCCGCCGCCTTTGCAGCAATGGATGACGCTTATATGCAGGCACGTGCTGTGGATGTGAAGGATGTTTCTTCCCGTGTGGTGACCATCCTCTGTGGCGGAAAGGTCGGTTTTTCCATGGAAGAACCGGGGATTTTGGTAGCGGAAGACCTGACGCCTTCTGAAACTGTGCAGATGCCCAAAGATAAAATTCTGGCGTTTGTGACCCGCCAAGGCTCTTCTAACAGCCATACCGCAATTCTGGCCCGGATTATGGGCCTTCCTGCTCTGGTAAAAACCCAGATCAACGTGGATGACGACATTGACGGCAAGCTGATGATTGTGGATGGTTTTGAGGGTACGTATTATATTGACCCCGATGAAGAGACGGTTGCCGCAATGAAGGAAAAGCAGCGCAATGCGCAGGAATATCAGCGTGAGCTGGAAACCTACCGCGGAAAAGAAAGTGTTACCAAGAACGGGCAGAAAATTAAACTGTATGCCAATATCGGCAATCCTTCTGATGTGGAGCATGTCCTCAAGGGAGACGCTGAGGGCGTAGGCCTTTTGCGCAGTGAATTTTTGTATCTGGGCCGTGAAGACTATCCTACGGAGGACGAACTGTTTGAAGCGTACCGGAAGGTAGTAGAAGGCCTGGAAGGCCGTCCGCTGGTCATCCGCACGCTGGATATTGGAGCCGACAAACAGGCAGATTATTTTGAGCTGGATAAGGAAGAAAATCCGGCGCTGGGTCTGCGCGGCATCCGTATCTGCATCCGCCGCCCAAAGGTTTTCCGCACACAGATGCGCGCCATCTATCGCGCGAGCGCATTGGGGCCGGTGGGTGTGATGTTCCCCATGATTGCTTCTGTGTGGGAAGTCCGCAAGGTTCGCGAAATGTGCGAAGAGATTCGCCGTGAGATGCAGGAAGAGGGGATTGCAATCGGTTCCGTGGAACACGGCATTATGGTAGAAACCCCTGCCGCTGCGGTAATCAGTGAACAGCTGGCCAAAGAAGTGGATTTCTTCAGTGTGGGCACCAACGACCTGACCCAGTATACGCTGGCGGTTGACCGGCAGAACCCCAATCTGGAGGAATTCTATGATGCGCATCATCCCGCATTGCTCGAGCTGCTGCGCATGGTGGCTGCCAACGCCCACAAGGCCGGCATCTGGTGCGGTATTTGTGGAGAGCTGGGAGCCGACCTGTCCATGACAGAAACTTTTCTGGAAATGGGCTATGATGAGTTGTCTGTATCTCCAACCCGTGTGTTGGAGCTTCGCAAAAAAGTATGTGAAAGTGAGGTAACTTCAAAATGAAAGAAATCAAGTACACCATTACCGATCCGCTTGGTATCCATGCCCGTCCTGCCGGGCAGCTGGTAAAAGCTGCTTCTGCTTATAAGGACAGCGATATTAAGATTACAGTAAATGGAAAGACAGTGGATGCCAAGCGCATTATGGGCGTCATGCAGCTGGGCGCCAAGCAGGGCCATTCCCTGGTAATTGCCATCAACGGCGGAGATGAGGAAGCCGCTGCTGCCGGTCTGGAAAAGTTCCTCAAAGAAAATCTGTAAGCGCACAATTCTCCACATTCTTTCTGGGGATTTTTGACGGGGTCTGTCATGGGCCGGCAGACCCGCCATCAAATCGCTGCGAAGTGTGACTTCGTAAGCATAACTTCTTTTGAGGGAGGATGAAATTTTATGATGCGATTTTTCCAGCGTCTGGGTAAATCTTTGATGCTGCCCGTGGCATGTTTGCCTGTTGGCGGTATCCTGATGGGTATTGGTTACTGGATCGACCCCTCTGGTTGGGGCGCAAATAACCTGCTGGCTTTGCTTCTGATTAAGGCCGGCGGTATCCTGATCGACAACATGGCCATTCTGTTTGCACTGGGTGTTGCCATCGGTATGTCCAAAGATCAGGAAGGTACATCTGCACTGGCTGCCATTATTTCCTGGCTGACCGTGCAAACTATGCTGGGTGTTGGTGTGGTACAGCTGATTATGGGCGTGGAAGCCGACCAGGTTCCCGCTGCTTTCAGCAAGATCAACAACCAGTTTATCGGTATCCTGTGCGGCTTGATTGCTGCTTTCTGCTACAACAAGTTCCACAAGATCAACATGCCTGACTTTTTGGGCTTCTTTGCAGGCCGCCGTTTCGTGCCGATTATGACGGTGCTGATTACACTGGTTGCCTGCATCCCGCTGTACTTTGTATGGCCGATTGTGTATTCTTTCCTGGTAATGGTTGGCGAGACCATTTTGAATCTTGGCCCAATAGGCGCAGGTATTTATGGTTTCCTGAACCGCCTGCTCATCCCCATTGGTATGCACCATGCTTTGAACAGTGTGTTCTGGTTCGATGTGGCTAACATCAATGATATTGGCAAGTTCTGGGGCACTATGGACGGCGGCGTTATGGGACAGACTGGTATGTATCAGGCTGGTTTCTTCCCCGTGATGATGTTCGGCCTGCCCGGTGCTGCACTGGCCATGTATCATACTGCCAAGACCAAGAAGAAGAAGATTGCCGGCGGCATCCTGCTGTCTGCTGCGCTGTGTGCTTTCTTTACCGGTGTTACCGAGCCGTTGGAATTCTCCTTCATGTTCCTGGCTCCCGGCCTGTATATAGCACATGCTGTGCTGACCGGACTTTCCGTTGGTATCGTGGCTGCGTTGCCGATTCGTGCAGGCTTCCAGTTCAGCGCTGGTTTTGTTGACTGGTTCCTCTCCTTTAACGCACCGTTTGCAATGAATCCCCTGCTCCTGCTGCCGATCGGTGTGGTCTTCTTCGGTATCTATTATGTGGTGTTCCGCTTCATGATTACCAAGTTTGACCTGAAGACCCCCGGCCGTGAGGATGACGACACTGCTGCTGAGATGAATATTGACATTGGCAACAGTGACTATGCTGCTATGGCACAGGTCATTCTGGAAGGCCTGGGCGGCGCTGGCAATATCACCAGTGTTGACAACTGCATCACTCGTCTGCGTCTGGAAGTCAAGGATCGCCTGCTGGTTGATGAAAAGAAGATCAAGTCCTCTGGTGCTGCTGGTGTGATTCGTCCCGGTAAGACCTCTGTACAGGTTATCATCGGGCCGAAGGTGCAGTTCGTTGCTGACGAATTCAAGAAACTCGTGAAATAAGGGTTATCCTGTTTTTACAGGAGATCTCGCCCCATAAAGAATGTCTGCTCCCGTCATACGGCCCACTGTATGGCGGGAGCCTCTTCATTTTAGCAAGAGAGGTGCAGTATGAAATATCAGCATATTGTCTTTGATGTAGATGGGACACTGGTGTGTACGGAAGAGAGCATCCTGCGTTCCCTGCGGCAGATGCTTCTCGACGTTCGGGGAGAAGCACCGGAAGAAAACGAACTTCGTTTTTGTTTGGGGATTACTGGAATCGACGCCCTGAAAGTGCTGAATTTTGCAGAGCTTGAACACCCCATGGAAATATGGGTAAAGTATCTATCAGAATACAGTGTGACAGATCACCTGTTTGACGGCATTGCAGAGGTTTTGGAAGAGCTTCGAAAGAGCGGTACAGCCCTGGGAATTGTGACTTCGCGGGCAAAATCGGAATTCCAGGATGATTTTCAGCGGTATGGTATTGCGGGTTATTTTACAGAGATTATCTGTGCAGACGACACACAGCAGCATAAGCCTTCTCCCGAGCCGTTGCTCGAATATCTGAAGCGTACTGGTGGCCGTGCAGAAGAGACGCTTTATATTGGGGACAGCCCCTACGACAGCCGGTGTGCTGCCGGAGCAGGGGTGGATTTTGCTTTGGCTGGCTGGGGCACTTCTGATCTCACCATTCCTGCAAAATACCGGCTCAGCAAACCGGAAGAAATCTTCATGGCTGTCAGATAAAAAACCGGGAACCTGGGCGCCGCAAAGCCGAGGTTCCCGGTTTTTATTGTTTACCACACACGCACAATCTGTTCCCAGAGAAGCACAAATCGCTGTTCCAATATACGGTTGTTGTGATAATGGCCGAACAGCCAGTGCCGGAAAGAAGTGGTTTCACAAATGGTTTGCAAAAAATCGGTCAGCGCATCATGGGCATACGCGCCGTTTCCCAGCTGGTCGACAATATGGTTTGGCGCACAATGGGTGACAATATAATCTACCTGGTTTCCGGCCTTCTCCAGATTCCGGCGTGCTTCTTCATATTCTGCTTCCGAGGGGAGTTCTTCTTTCCACCAGGAGCGATGGTTTACCCGGAATTGTGCGCCCATGCTTCGCATAGCCTGATACAGCTCTTTAAAATCCGGACTCCAGGGGTTTAAGATACCGTCGGAGATATCGTGGCTGCTGGCGCCGCCCATGGTGAAGAGTGTATGCCCGTCAATTTTGAATACCTGCCCGCGCATCAGGTGAAGGATATGCGGACGGATACGCTGGATTTTTCCGCCGTTCCATTCTTCTACCGGGTATTTTTGCAGCCGGTCGTAGTTTTCATGGTTTCCGTCGATCCAGAGGGTCGTGAAGGGCAGCGCTTCCAGTTTGTCCAGACGGCGCTGTTCTTTTTTATCTCCGCTCCAGACACCGCCGAAATCACCGCAGATCAGGACGAAATCTTCCCGCCCGAGCTCATTTTGTTCCGGGAAAATTTCCGCTGAAAAGCGGCCGAAGTCCCCATGGGTATCGCCTGTTGCAAAAAGCATGTACATTCCTCCTCGCAATTATTTGAGATGATTGTAACATATTGCAGGAAGAAAAAGAACCGTTTGCAGCGTGGACATCTGCAAACGGTTCAAAGATAGTTATGCCGGTATCATCAGATGGATAATCCAGAAAATCAGCCCGTATATCGTGGCGGCAGAAACGCCGAATACCAGCACCGGCCCTGCGATGGTAAAGGTCTTTACGCCAAGGCCCGTAATCAGGCCCTCGCTTTTAAATTCCATAGCGGGGGAGACAACTGCATTGGCAAACCCGGTAATCGGCACCAGCGTACCGGCTCCCGCAAAGCGGGCGATATTATCAAAGAGTCCGAGCGCGGTGAGTGAGGCTGAAAGAAAAATCAGGGAAACAGATACACCACAGCGCGCCATGGAGAGAGTCAGTCCCCACTGCTGGTAAAGATTACAGAGAAATTGCCCCAATGTGCAGATGGCACCGCCGGTAATAAAAGCGAAAATACAGTTTTTGACAATGGGGGAGGGAGGAGAGGCCTTTTCGGTCATTTTTGCATATTCTTTTTCAGTAATCGGTTTCATAGCAGCCTCCTGTATGGATTTTATAATAGCATGGCAAATTTTATGGGCTTCTATACTGCGTGATACAGGTGTTTTGTGGATTTTACAAAATCAATATTTTACAGATGCACCTGATTGTGCTATGATAAGGCCAATTAAGCAGGGGAGCACAGCAATCTGTGTTCAGGAGAGGAGTTTGAAAATGCCACCGATTCATTTACTGATGAAGCCATCATCGGGAGCTTGTAATCTTCGGTGCCGGTATTGCTTTTATCATGATGAGATGGAGAAGCGTGAGCAGGCTTCTTTTGGATTTATGACAGAGCAGACCCTGGAAAATGTGCTGCGCAAAGCTTTGGAACGTGCGGAAGGACAATGCACCATTGCATATCAGGGAGGAGAGCCTACACTCATCGGGCTGGACTTTTTCCGAAAGTCTGTAGAGCTGCAAAAAAAGTATGGGCGTAAAGGGCTGAAAATCCACAACGCGATTCAGACAAACGGTTATGCTCTGAATGAAGAATGGGCACAGTTTCTGGCTGAAAACCATTTTCTGGTTGGCCTTTCGATGGATGGGACAAAAGAGACGCATGACCGGTATCGCTTGAATCCTGCGGGGGAAGGGACTTTTCGTGAAGTACAGCGGACAGCGCGCCTGTTTGATCGATTCAAAGTGGAATACAATATTCTGACAGTGGTAAATGCGCAGACCGCCAAAAAGATTCAGAGCATCTATACCTTTTATAAGAAGAATGGATTTCATTATCTGCAATTTATTCCGTGCCTGGATCCGCTGGGAGAAGCCCCGGGCAGCAGAGAATATTCGCTTACCCCGAAAGCATATGGGGAGTTTTTGTGCCGCCTGTTTGATTTGTGGTATGCAGACCTGATGGCGGGAGAAGAAATGTCTATCCGGCAGTTCGATAATTATGTGCAGATGCTGCTTGGATATCCGCCTGAATCCTGCGGGATGAGCGGGGTGTGTTCTTTCCAGAATGTTGTGGAAGCAGATGGCGGCGTATATCCATGCGATTTCTATGTGCTGGACGAATATTGCCTGGGAAATCTCAATACGTGCGGCTTTGAAGAAATTGAAAAACGCCGCACAGAACTTGGATTTGTGGAGGAATCCCGTGCGATAGACCCCGGATGCCGCTCATGCCGGTGGTTGCCTATTTGCCGGGGTGGGTGCAGGCGGTATCGTGAGCCACGCGATGAAAACGGACAGCTGCGCCGGAATTATTTTTGTGAGTCTTATGACCGTTTTTTTGCTTATGCGCTGCCCCGTTTGCAAGGAATCGCATCCCGAATTCGATATCATGGCGGGCTTTGATATCATGGCGGGCTTTGATGGGACGCTGGACGCACCGCCATTTATTTACACACTATATGAGGGTATGATATAATATAGGCGAAAACTTCTGGGGAAGGAGGGAACCGAATGCGGACAGTCCATAAAATAATAGTGGCAGGAGCAAGCCTGGTGATTCTGGTTTCTTCTATAATGGTTGTTTTTTTGATGTTGAACATGACGGGCAGAAACTCCCGTGCTCCAGAGACCGACAGCTCTGCGGTGGCTGAGGGATCTGTTCAGGCGGTAAGCGCCGATATCACAACCCATTCTGCCGTGGAAATTTCGGAGGAAGAGAAAGAGACGATTTTCCGGCAGGTTACACAGGTTTCTCTTCCCTCTGCAAAAGGGTATAATGCCATGCAGATGACTAGGGGAAAGGAATCGCTGACAGATTTTTCTCTGAAGACATTATATGAAAGGATGGAAGAATCCGCTTATCAGATTTCTGATGTGGCCAATGAATCTGGATTATATTCTGCAGAGAGGATTACGATTCGCGGATATGAATTGACAGATACCCAGATTGTACAGGTGCTTTCTGCATTTCTGCACGATCATCCCGAAGTTTATTGGCTTTCCAATCAGTATGGATATTCTGTTGGGAATAATCGGACAACGGTTCAGCTGTATTCGGTGATCCCGCCATCCGAATGTAATAAGCTTTCGAAGCGGATGGTTTCTGAAATCAACTTAATTTTGCAGTCTGTTCCGGAGGGGTTAGATGCTCTCGATCGGGAAATTTATCTTTATGAGGCCTTGATTGCAAGATGTGAATATGATGATGCAGCGGTATCCGATGACAGCGACTGGCGTGCACATTCTGTAGTAGGCGTTTTGTTGGATAGCTCGGCGGTGTGCGAAGGGTATGCCCGTACCATGCAGCTTCTTTTAAATCAGTCGGGGATTCCCAGCATGGTGGTGACAGGGTCTGCCGGAGGCGCGCATATGTGGAATTTGGCGAGAATTGATGGGCAATGGTATCATCTGGATGCGACGTGGGATGATAATGGTGACTTCCCGATATACCGGTATTTGAACCTGACAGATAAGATGATTCGGGAAGACCACGAAGTTTATCCACAGGCAGGAACAGCACAGAATACGAGCTCACAGGAAATTTATAATCTTCCGCTGCCTTCCTGCACATCAGAAAAAGCGAACTATTTTAAAGCAAAAGGTGTCCAGATCCATTCCCTGCAAAATGACGAAACCTTAACAGATGCTTTGCAGGCAGCTGCCGAAAATAAGTCGCCAAGTTTGCCTATTTATATTAGTGAAGAACTGGCATATGAAGAGACAGTCAACCAGTTGTTCCAAACTTCGCCATATCAATTTTTATATAGTGTGCAGCAGGTAAATGAAAGCACGAAAAACCCAATTAGCTATAATGATTGTACATACATTGAGGCAGAGGCCAGCCATGGCTTGCTGGTGTTATTAAAGTACGAATAAATGGGCCTCCTGTTGGACGGCTGATTTTCAGAAAGGAAAGAATAATAGATGGATAAACAGCGGATTGAAAAAGCGGTAAAAGAAATTTTACTTGCAATTGGAGAAGATCCGGAGCGGGAAGGGCTTTTAGAAACCCCCTCCCGTGTAGCCAGAATGTATGAAGAGATTTTCTCTGGTCTGGAAAGCGACCCAGAGCAGCACTTGAAGATTTTTCATGAGCCGCAGCAGCATAATGAGCTGGTGCTGGTTCGTGATATTCCCCTGTATTCGGTTTGCGAGCATCATTTGCTGCCCTTTGTGGGGAAGGCTCATATCGCCTATATTCCCAATAAAGGGAAAATTATCGGGCTTTCCAAATTCGCCCGGATTGTGGACTGTTTTGCCCGCCGTCCTCAGGTGCAGGAGCGTCTGACGGCGCAGATTGCCGATTTCCTTTATGAAAATATGGAGCCGCTTGGCGTTGCGGTGGTGATTGAGGCAGAGCATCTCTGTATGACCATGCGGGGTGCCCGCGCGGCAGGTGCTACCACCATGACTTCTGCGTTGCGGGGTTCCATGCGCAGCGATGCCAAAACCAGAAGTGAAGTAATGGCTCTTTTGACAGGGGGCGGACGATGAAGGCTTTTTTTCAGGCGGGAAAACGGCGCTTTGTTTTGGGTGAGGGTACCAGGATTATGGGCATCCTCAATGTCACGCCGGATTCTTTTTCGGATGGAGGGAAGTTTTTTGACCCGGAAAAAGCGGTGACCCATGTGCTGGAAATGGAGGCGCAGGGTGCAGTTTTGATTGATATTGGAGGACAGTCTACCCGTCCCGGTTATACGGCAATTCCCTGGGAAGAGGAGTGGAGCCGGATTGAACCGGTACTTGCGGCAATTCAGGGAAAGCTTTCAGCCGCAGTCTCGGTAGATACTTTTTATCCGGAAGTGGCTCGCCGGGCGCTGGCAGCCGGTGCGGATATTATCAACGACGTAACCGGGTTTTCTCCGGAAATGTGGGAAGCCGCAGCAGAAAGCAACCGCTGCGGTTGTATTGTCATGCACAATGGGGAAATTCCGCCTGAGGAAGATACAGCCGAAGCGGTGCGCGTATTTTTCGAAAGAAAGGTGCAGGAAGCCGCTCGGTATGGAATCAGCGCGGAACGTCTTTGCATGGATCCGGGCATTGGCTTTGGCAAGACCTATGAACAGAATTTGCAGCTGTTGGCCCAGGTGAACCGCCAGAAGGTTCCGGGTATTGCTTATTTGATGGCTGCTTCTCGGAAACGGGTCATTGGACAGCCTTGTGATAATCCGCCTTTTGAGGAGAGAATGGCGGGAACATTGGCTGCACACACATTGGCAGTGGCCGGCGGTGCGGACTTTTTGCGGGTTCACGATGTAAAAGAGGCGGTTCAGGCGGCAAAAGTGGCCGATGCGGTACTCTCTTTTCAAAAAATGTGATAAAAAATGTGATATAGAAGCTATGAAAATCGAAGTTATGCGGCAAAGCGGCTTCGATTTTTCTGATAAAATCAGGGGCGATAAATCAAAATTTTGGGTTTCAGAGCCTCAAAAAGAAAAAGGAGAAAGAAAATGGACAAAATTCATATTGTGGGATTGGAGGTCTTCGCGTATCACGGGGTAAATCCCGAAGAAAAGCGCGACGGACAGCACTTTGTGCTGGATGTGGTGTTGGAATGTGACTTGAAGAAACCCGGACGTACTGATGACCTGAATGATACGGTGAATTATGCTGCCATTCGCAAGGTAATCAGCCGGGTGATGACGGAACAATCCTATGATCTCATTGAACGGGCTGCCGCACGGGTAGCCGAAGAAATTCTGAAAGCCGATGAAAAGGTGGAACGGGTGCACGTCCTTTTGAAAAAGCCGGAAGCGCCCATCAATGCAAAATTCGACTATGTGGCCGTGGAGATTCTGCGGGAAAGGAAGGACTTTATATGAAAAAAGCCGTTATTGCACTGGGAACCAATCTGGGACATCGCTGGGAAAATCTGTCCAAAGCCATCCGCGCACTGGAATTGCTGCCCGGTTCCACAACTGTGGTGGCCAGCTCTCATATTTATGAGACGGAGCCCTTTGAAACGCCGGATGAGCAGAACAACTATCTGAATATGTGTATCATCGTCATGACAGAGCTGTCTCCCCATGCATTGCTGGGTGCCTGCCTGGGAATTGAAGCAGCTATGGGCCGGAAACGGAAGGTCAAGAACGGAGCCCGCGTAATTGACATTGACCTTTTGCTGTATGAAGATGAAGAGATTCGCAGCGAAGAATTGACAATTCCCCATCCGGGAATCCGGAATCGTGCGTTTGTAATGGTTCCGCTGGCAGAACTGTTCCCGGAAAAGAAAGTTTTTGACTTTGATTTTGCTGCTGCATGGCAGAGAGTGGACAAAACGGGCGTAGAGAGATTGGGATAATTTGCTTGTTTTTAGGTGCGGTGTTATACCCTGTTAAGG
>DVIY01000021.1 GCA_018710915.1 Candidatus Gallacutalibacter pullistercoris | reverse complement strand
TTCTTCTTGACCTTGCCTTCAATGAAATCTGCCGTGTAGGTTTTCTGCAGCAGGACGTCACCCATGTACTTCTCATTCTGCAGGATGCGTTGGATGGCTTCCGTGCTCCAGTTTTGATTGCCGGTGGCGGTTGGAATGCCCATGCTCTCCAAAGTTTCCTTTATGGTACGCAGGCTATCGCCATTTAAGTAATTCTGAGCAATCAGCCGGATGATCTTCGCTTCTTCAGGCACAATTTCCGGCTCACCATCCGGCCCTTTGCGATAGCCCAGGAAGTTTTTATATCGGAAACTGAACCGGCCCTGTCGGTAGCCCATGCGGATGCCCTTGGTCACGTTGCCGCTGATGGATTCGCTCTCAGCCTGGGCGAAGGAACTCAGGCAGGTGAGGATCATCTCGCTGTTCATATTCGAGGTGTCGATGTTTTCTTTCTCAAAGATGACCGGAATGCCCCAGTTTTTGAGGATCCGCACGTGTTTGATGCAGTCCAGGGTGTTACGGGCAAAGCGGGAAATGGATTTCGTCAGGATGAGATCAATTTTCTTCTTCCGGCACAGTTCAATCATTTTGTTAAATTGCTCTCTTTTCTTGGTGCTGACGCCTGAGATCCCATCGTCCGCAAAAATTCCGGCCAGCTGCCAACCCTCATGATGGGTGATTTTATCCGTGTAATAGGCCACCTGCACTTCAAAGCTGTTCTGTTGTTCTTCTTCCTCGGTGCTGACCCGGCAGTAGGCGGCCACCCGCAGTTTCCGTTTTCGCTTTCGCAGGTCACCCAGCAGGGGGTTCGCCGGGATTTCTGTAACTGTTTTTTGTGCCATGGAGATTCTCCTTTCAAACCACGATATCATTCAGCAGACGAAGCTGTACAGATGCGTCCGGCTGCAGAATCACCTGTTTCACAGCCCTCTCAAAAAGTTTCCGATCCAGGGTCGTGTCATTGCTGTGTGCCTGAAAGAGAGCTTTCAGGGTAATGGTCAGATGGTCTGCTTCCTTGATGGAGCAGGTTTTGTATTTTTCAGCGGCACACTCAAGAATGAGAGGGAGCAGTTCATTCGGATCCACCTCCCGCTGATTCATCGCCTGATTGATTTCATTGGTTAGCCTGGCTGCTTGTATTGATAAACTCTCCGCAGACTCCTTCGCTGGTTCCACCATATGAGAATTTAGGCAAACAGCAAGAAACCTTTCTGTAACGACTTGAAGCAACGTATCATCAGGGATAGGGCCAAGACGTTGTTGGCAGCATTTGCAGTCCCAAAAAGTCCGATGAGGCTTTTTCCCATTTCGCTTCAGTCTACTTCCGCAGTATGGGCAGGTCATTCTTTTTTGGATAAACGGTGTTTGGGAGCGAGGAGAAGCTTTGCTCTGTTTCAAATCAGCTACTTTCGTGGCAATCTCCCTTTCCACAATCGGCGGATACTGTTCTCCGTCCCAATACCTGCTGTTGTCCAAAATTCGGGATACCATATTTTTGTTCCAAGAGGATGCATTCTCTCGGAACTTCAAGCCTGTTTCTTCTGCCATGATTGACAGCTGTTGGAGAGAGGCTCCATTAAGGTAACGAGTAAATATCTGCTCAATAAGGCGCCTTTCTGCAGGCACCACAGTATAAGTCCCGTTTTCCATCCGATATCCAAAGGGGCAACTCCGTATCTTTTTCATGTCTATCGCCTCATTTCGCAAAGAACCAGCCCATTGGAAAGGACAAAAGAGAACTTTTCAGGATAGACGGTAATCTCTTTTATCATGCTCTTAAATATGGAGGGTTCAAACTCCAGCATGGGTTGGGCATCATCAAGAAGATCCAGCAATAAATTCGTTTGATCGATTGTTTCACTGACACGGTCTGGTTCTTGAAGCTGGCGCAATTCAAACCGTAGTTCTTCAATCAGTTTATTATTGCGGTTGCTACGCTCTATAAAAATGGCAGAGTCAATGCACCCTTTGGCCTGTAACCTGGAGAGTGAATGATTCTGCCTGGCTAAGTCGGATATTTTTTGATTTAAGCCTACGATTTCTGGCCTTGCAAATGTGGTCTTGCTTTGAAGTTCTATCAGCTGTGCCAGCATTACTCTTAAGATGAGATTTTTATTATCCAGCAGCTTGTTGTACATAAGCAGAAATGTTTGGTATACTTCGCTTTCTGCCACTACCTCCATGACGCAAAGGCTTTTGTCCTTTCGGTGCTGATAACAGCACCATCGAGCCCCCTCTTTTTTAAGATGACGCTGAAATGTGCTGCCGCAAAATCCGCATTTCATCATATGGCTCAAAGGGAAGCCACCGGGTTTAGGCTTCGCTGTATGTGTAGCGGCACGCCTTTTCATCAGGCGTTGAACAGCTTCGAACATTTCTAATGGTATAATCGCCGGATGGGAGTCTTTTACATAAAATTGCGAGAGCTGCCCTCGGTTTCGAATGTTGACCAAGGGCAGCTCATTGGGGGTAAATGTTTTTTGAAGCAACGAATCGCCAATATATTTTTCATTCGATAGAATGTAACGAATCGATGTGCGATACCATCTTGTCATTTCCTTTCGGCTGTACTTTGCTTCCTGATCATTTAAGAAGGTAGCTATCTCATCCATACTATGTCCGGCAAGATAGCTGGAAAAAATATACTGTACTATAGGAACCTCTTGGGGATCTGGAACCAAGGCTCCATCTTTCAGGAAATATCCAAGTGGCGCATTGCAGGTAATAAAATCGCCGGATCTCATCCGGCGCCGGTAACTCCATTTCAAGTTCTTCGATATGGAGAGGGATTCTTCCTGGGCGGCAGAGCCCAAAATACTCAACAGCATCTCGCTGCCCATGTTTCCGGTGTCAAGGCCCTCTTTTTCAAATTCCACCGCCACGCCAAGCTGCTTGAGTTCTCGCACGGTCTGAAGGCAGTCGAGGGTGTTTCGTGCAAATCGGGAGATGGATTTAACAAGGATACGGTCTATTTTCCCAGCACGGCAGTCGGCAAGCAGGCGTTGAAAATCGTCCCGCTTGTCGGCTGTGGTGCCGGAAACCGCTTCGTCAGCATAAAGACCGGCAAACTCCCATTCGTCTTTGGATTGGATGAAGTCGGTGTAATAAGCCACCTGGGTGGCAAAGGAATTCAGCTGGTCGGCTGAATCGCTGCTGACACGGGCATAAGCGGCAACCCGCAGCTTTTTGGCTTGCTCTGAGATGGGTTGAATCACTCTGACCTGCGGCATCTCTGCCACCCCCTTTCCGGCTGGACATCTATTTTGTCACACCCAACACTACCACAACCGGCATAGGATAGCTATCACGACAACCACTAAATACTGAGCTCAGAGACTCCGTACTTTTCGGCAATAGCAACATTGGCCTGCTGACAGTATTCTGCTGTGATTTTTCCCTGCTCCATCAGCTTTTTCAGCGTGGAAAACAGCACAAAGTATTTAATTTCCTTGATCACCTTTTCGCCCGGAAGTGCCGGAGTAAAAGCGGGATCCATGGTAGGCTCACCATGGAAGCCGGAGCCCTTTTTGGGCGGCTCTCCTGAGAAAATGTTTTTCCAGCCCTTTAATGTAGAGTTCATACTGCAGGTCGCTTTCGGTGGTGATCAGTACCGCATTGTGATCCTGTAGGAACTCCAGTATCTTCATAAGGATGGCTGGGTCATGGCTTAGGCGGGTGAGATTCTGCACAAGGACAGCTTGGGCAAGGCCGCCTTTCACGGCCCGCATCATCTGCTTCAGGCCCATT
>DVIY01000191.1 GCA_018710915.1 Candidatus Gallacutalibacter pullistercoris | reverse complement strand
AACGAGCTTATCAAAGTAGACTACACTACCGACCGCCCGACCGTATCAGCCAGAGAGCTGCATGAGTTTTTGGGGATAAGCACCGAATACCGGCACTGGTTCCCTCGGATGTGCGAATACGGATTTACCGAAGGACAGGACTTTCGGTCATTTTTGACCGAAAGTATTGGAGGCCGACCGGCACAAGATGCCCAGCTCACTATTGACATGGCGAAACAAATCTGTATGCTCCAGCGCAACGAGAAAGGGAAGGAAGCCCGTCAATACTTCTTACAGCTAGAGAGAGACTGGAACAGCCCCGAAAAGGTGATGGCACGAGCACTTCAAATTGCCGAGCAGAAGCTACATACACTGGAAACAGAAAACGCCCAGCAAAAACAGCTGTTGGCAGAGTACAGCCCCAAGGCAAGCTATTATGATGTGGTGTTACAGACGCCGGATGCACTCTCTATCAGCCAGATTGCCAAGGATTACGGTAAATCTGCCAAATGGCTCAACAACCTGCTTCATGAGTTGGGAATACAGTATAACCAGAGCGGTGTGTGGCTGCTGTATCAGAAATATGCACAACTGGGATACACCCGCTCTAAAACCCATACCTATAGCGGGAATGACGGGAAGCAGCACAGTAAGCTGCACACCTATTGGACCCAGAAAGGCCGCCTGTTTATTTACCAGCTTCTTAAAGATAAAGGTGTTCTGCCGCTTATCGAAATGGAATCATGAGGGAGGGATTATGGTGAAAAAGACCCGAGCGCCGCGCCCTGTATGGACAAAGGTCTACACTTCACTGGACGACCTCCCGGCGGTGTGTTTGGTGGGAGAGGTTGCCTGTGTGCTTCGGATGTCGGAAAACTGGGTGCGGGAAAAATTGACCGACGGCACGATCCTTGGATTTAAGGCAGGGGATGAATGGCGCGTGCCCAAAGAAAACCTGCTGCAGTATATGGGGGTGAAATGCAATGTGTGATGTATTGGCTGTCTGGCTGCTAATGGTCCTGGTGCTGAGCCTTGCCTGTAATCTGGCTTACATATGCCGGGATATGGCCCGGGAGCGCCGCAGAGAAGAAAAAGAGCGAGCTCAAAAATACCAGAAACGCATTTCCGGGAATAGGAGGGCGTGATGGGTTATGCTGATGATATTCCAAGCCCCTGCCAATATTGCCGGGTAATGCAGAAATACGGGTGCCAGATGCAGCCCATCTGTACCAGGGTCAAAGCATACCACCGCCGGGCAGTTGCATATCAGCTGGACGGGCAGGCTGTGGAAAGAGCCTACCGCATCCAAAAGCTGCATGGTCACAAATACAAAGGCGGTGAGATGTGATGGTAGAAATCGTTTGTCGGCAATGCGGCAAAAAAGTGCAGGCCAGGAGTCCATCACGCCTATACTGCTCGGAATGTTTAAAAAAGCGCAGAAGGATGCAAAATTCCGCATGGTGGATGAATCACAGAGAGGAATACCGAGCCCTGAAACAGCGAAAAACCCTTCAGCAACAGCTGCCGGAACCAGACTGGCAGAAATCTCTGGATTTATTTATGCAGCGGGTAGATTTGTACAATCTATCGCGCAAAGCATCCGGCCAACCCGAATTGAGCTATGGCCATTATGTGGCCCGGTTTGATGGACTAAAAGAAAACGCCGCCCCCAGTGCTGGAACACCGGAGAGCGGCAAATAAATACAAGTACAGCCTAAGTATAGGCTGAAAAATGGAGGATGTCAAGATGAAGAAATACACGCAAGAAGAATTTGACCGGTTTCCTGTGGACGAACGTGGACGCAAACAATGCCCGTCAGGGGATTACACGCTGATCCAAAAATTTCCCGAGCGCTGCTCCTTCGGCGAGTGTTGCTCCTTCGGCGAGTGTTGCTCCTTCGGCGAGTGTTGCTCCTTCGGCGAGTGTTGCAAATGTGAATTTGGGGAGTTTCAGGCAATGTACACCGCCGGAGGGTTCGGCTCAGGAGGACGCACCACTTACTTTTTTCATATGGCAGATGGAAGTATCTGTGTTCGGTGTGGGTGCTTTAAAGGAACTGTTGATGAGTGGGAAGACCAGGTTAAAAAAAACGCACGAAAACGGCGTTTTAGCTGAATCTTACCTGCTAATCGGAAAGGCCGTAAGGGCAATCTGTGACAAGCCGGAGGAAGAGTGAATGGCAACGGTAACTTGTCAGCGCTGCGGCAGGACACTGGAAAGTACGACAACTGGGGAGCCGGATGACCCGTACCTGGATTACGGATACTATGTATCAGTATTCGGAAAGTGAGTGAACCGTATGATTAAGTTTAGGGAACCCGTTGCATACCGGGGGATTGGGGAAAAGAACGACGGTATTATCGTCAAGGCAGAAGACGCCCTGACCTACGCCATGGAGCGCTGCGGGCTGGTACATACAGACGGCGGAGATGAAGATGACCGCCGCGAATTTGATGAATACATCGTAGATTATTTTTACTCCGGTGAGTGGCTTACGATCTATGATGAAGATGAAATTTAAGGGGGATGCAAGATGAGCGACAAGGTAACGACTACTCAGAACCCCCAGGGGATAGATGTAAAACGGAAGGATATTCCGGTGATGGTACACAACCAGCTGGACAAGCTGGTAGCCGAAGGGAACCTTAGTTTCCCCGCTGGATATAACGCCAGCAACGCAATCCAGAACGCCTGGATGATTATCCAGGATACCAAAGACCGGGACAATCGTCCAGCCCTGGACGTCTGTACTGTGGGCAGCGTGATGAAAGCCATGCTGGACACGGTGATTATGGGACTGAACCCCGCGAAGAAGCAGGTGTATTACATCGTGTACGGGAACAAGCTGGAAGCCCAGCGAAGCTATTTTGGCACCATGGCAGCCACCAAGCGGGTGACCGGCGTCAAGGACATCTGGGCAGATGTGGTGTATGAGGGTGATACCTTCAAAATCGGGAAAAAACGCGGCAGCTGGGTGATCCAGGAGCACAAGAGCAGCTTTGAAAACATTGACCCGGAGAAAATTGTGGCCGCCTATTGCACCATAGAGATGGAGAACGGGCAGGAATATACCGAGGTCATGAACATGGCTCAAATCCAGAAGTCCTGGGCAAAAAGCAGGAATCCCAAGCAGAGCGTACATAAGGAATTCCCCGACCAGATGGCCAAGCGGACGGTCATCAACCGGGCCTGTAAGATGTTCTTCAATACTTCCGATGACAGCGATCTGCTGATCGAGGCATTTAACAACACAGGCGACCAGTACGACGACTCCCCGGGCGTCCCCGACAGCACCCCGAAACGCCCGATAGACAACCGGGCTGCCGCCCTGAACGCCGAGTTTTCCCAGAAATCTTCCATTCCGGCAGCAAAACAGCCTGCGGAAACCATAGAGGACTATCTGGATGAGGAGGACGAAGAATGAGCGGGTTTGTGCTGACGGATGAGAACTACTATTCCCGGGAAGCCGATATCCTCTATATGAGCTGCAGCCAATTCCAGAGCTTCCAGACCTGCGAGGCCGCCTCTATGGCGCGCCTCCGGGGAGAATGGGAGCCGAAAGGGAAAAACGACGCCCTTCTCCAGGGGCAGTATTTCCACTCTTGTTTTGAAGGCCCTGAAGCGTTCGAGGCGTTCTGTAAAGCTCACTTCGATGAAATCTATAAGACAAAAACGACCAAAAGTCGGGGCACAGAAGTTATCGGAAGGTATGCTCCTTTTGAACGGCTGCAAGAAATGATTGAGGTTGTGAAACAGGACCCCTTCATGTCCCGGGTGCTGGAATGGCCCGGAGAAAATGAGAAGTTCCTCACCGGCGAGATTGGCGGAATCCCCTGGCGCATGAAGATGGACAAGTACACGCCCCAGGGCCGCCGGATTATCGACTACAAGACCAGTGCGAACATCTGGGAACTGTACTACAATCCCGAAAGCAAGGAGCGGCAGAGTTTTATCGAGGAATATGGCTACATGATGCGGGCCGCCGTATACGGGGAAATCGAGCGGCAGAACGTGGGCGCCGATACCTTTCCCACTTTCATCATCCTGGCGGTATCCAAGCAGGACCCGCCAGACAAAGGAGCTTTTTGCCTCAACGATGACGCCCGCTGGGCCTATGAGCTGGAAAAGGTCAAGGCGGCAATCCCGCGCATCCAGCAGCTCAAGGAAGGCCACCTGGCGCCCCGGCGCTGCGGCCATTGCGAATACTGCCGCGCCACCAAAAAGATCAACCGGGTGTTGATGTATACAGACTTGATGCCGGCATACCGAGGGGAGGCAGTGGAGTATGACGAAATCAAGCCGTCTCTATATGACACATTATAACCGGGGGGAATCCTACTGCCCGCTGTGCTATGCTTCCATCGTATGGCGGAAGGTTGGCGAACACAAATATTGTCCCTGCGACCGGCTCCCGGTACTCTGCATCCGGGATCTCGGGACAAACTTCCGGGTTGTAAAGAACGGCGAGATTATTTCCGGGGTAAAAATCCTCACCCCGGAAAACGCCGCCGGATTTGTGGGCGAAAATCCATTTCACGCCCTGCAGCCCCATATATTTACCTGCACCGCGCTGAAACATCACCGAAAAGGAGGAAAATCATGATAAACACTGTAGCCCTGATGGGCCGCCTGACAGCAGACCCGGAATTGAAACACACCTCTAACGGAATAGCAGTTGTGTCTTTCTGTATCGCCGTCAACCGCAGATTCAAGGACCAGCAGGCGGATTTCATTAACTGCGTAGCCTGGCGGCAAACCGCCGAGTTCATCTGCAAATACTTCGGCAAGGGCCAAATGATTGCGTTGGAGGGTTCTATACAGACCCGCAATTACACGGACCGGGACGGAAACAAGCGGAACGCAACCGAGGTTTTGGCAGAGAACGTGAGCTTCTGTGAAAGCAAGAAAAGTGAAAACCATTCGCAGCCCACTTCCTCTGCTGCTCCTGCGGCCGCTACTCCCTCTCCGGGCTATTCCAGCGGGTTCAGCGAGGATTTTGAAGAAATCACACCAGACGATGACCTGCCGTTTTAAGAGAGGGGTGGTCTGTTGGCCCGTCCAGTAAAAGACGGGATTGATTATTTTCCTCTGGACACGGATTTTCTGATCGATGACAAGATAAGGCTGATTAAAGCCGAGTTTGGCGCAAAGGGCATTTTAATCCTTATCGCGCTTTTCTGCGATATCTATCGCACCACTGGATATTACAAAGTGTGGAGCGAAGACGCCTGCTTCCTGATGGCGGACGCTGTCGGCTGTGGGTGTGCTTCCGAAAACATAAGGCAGGTGGTGCTTGGGTGCCTTAGACGTTCCATTTTCGATAATGGGGTATTTAAGGTGTTCGGCGTTCTTACATCTGCCGGTATCCAGCGCAGGTATTTACGGGCCGTGAGTACCCGCGATTCCATCAGCATGATAAAAGAATACTGGCTGCTCGACGAGAACAACAAAAAAGACGTGCAGCCCAGTGTTCTTAAAAAGATTGCCTTTCTTTCGATAAACTCAAAGAAAACCCCGGTTTCTTTAGAGGAAACCCCAGATAATTTACAAATCAATCCCCAAAGTAAAGCAAAGGAAAGTAAAGTAAAGAATATATACACAGACGGCGCAAAAGCGCCGCTGGGAGAGTATCTTTCTGCGTTTGTTTCTTGCTGTCCTTCTTTGACGCCGCCGGAAGCCTGGACGCCTAAGCGGAAAAAGCTGGTCCTTTCCAAGAATTTAACCCCGGAGCAGATGGCCGAAGTCTTCCGAAGGGTAGAAGCTTCCGATTTCTTGACCGGAAGGACGGGAACTTGGAAAGCAGATTTCGAGTGGATTCTGGATCCGGACCACTGGCAGAGAATCAAAGAAGGATACTATGATAACCGGAAACCTGCAAAATCAGCATCTGCTCCCAGCTTTGATTTGGATGAGTACGAGCGGACCAGTAGTTTTGGATATTTTGCGAAAGGAGATGCAAAATGAAGCGCTATGTGCCATATTTTAGGCCGTCCAGTAAATACCGGGCGCAGAAGACCACTGTGGACGGGATTACCTTTGACAGCAAGGCGGAGGCCGCACGATACCGGCAGCTGACCCTGATGCAGCAATCCGGAGAGATTGTCGGGTTCACCCGCCAGCCGTCGTTTTTACTGCCCGGAGGCGTTCGGTATATGCCAGATTTCCTTGTGCGCCATAAGAACGGAAAAATCTGGGTGGAAGATGTCAAAGGGTTTGAGACACAGGCATTTAAGATCAAACGGAAACTTTGGGATGAAACGTTCTGGTGGTTGCCATTGCGAATCATCAGGAATGGGAAAGTAGTGGACGAATAAAAATTTGTGTAAGGAGATACATACCATGCCGAAAAAACGAAACTGCCGCCGGACGCCGTATGAGCTCCGGCAGCATGAAACAGCGGTGAAAATCCGCAAGATGACCGACCAGCAGCTGTGCGAATTTATCGATGGGCTTTCTATCAGCCACCCCAGCGTGGAGGATTTTTTCCGCTGCCTGGACAAGCAGGCCGGGAGCGGCAGCGGGATCAGCACTGGCACCATCCGCAAGTTGAGGAAGATTGCCGTGAAGGAAGGATTTTTGGAGGGATGAGCAATGGAACAGGCGAAGAAAATTCTTGATGTAACGTGCGGTAGTAGAACAATCTGGTTTAACAAAAACCATCCGGCAGCAGTTTACTGCGATAAACGGAAGGAAGCATACGCTAATATTTGGGCGTCTACGAATTCAAAATCTGAACGCCAATGTGTGGTGAACCCTGATATCCAATGCGACTTTACCAACCTTCCTTTTGAGGACAACTCCTTTCCACTGGTGATTTTTGACCCGCCTCATTTGACTGGCGCAAAAGAAACAGCGTGGCTGGTGAAAAAATACGGGAAACTGGACGATAACTGGCCGCAAAT
>DVIY01000190.1 GCA_018710915.1 Candidatus Gallacutalibacter pullistercoris | reverse complement strand
AGATGGTGTTGACTTTGAGGTGGAAAAAGGCGAATTTGTAGTAATTGTAGGCCCCAGCGGCGCCGGCAAAACTACTGTATTGAATATTCTTGGAGGGATTGATACCTGTTCAGGCGGAAAGATTTTTCTGGATGGACAGGAGATTAGTGCTTATAATGCAAAAAAGCTTACGGAATACCGCCGGTTTGATGTGGGGTTTGTGTTCCAGTTTTACAATCTGGTGCAAAATTTGACGGCGCTTGAAAATGTAGAACTGGCTTCTCAGATTTGCCGTGACCCAATGGATGCTGAAGAAGCGCTTCGGTTGGTGGGGCTGGAGGAACGCATGAAGAACTTCCCCTCTCAGCTTTCGGGCGGTGAACAGCAGCGCGTGGCAATTGCACGTGCGCTGGCGAAAAACCCGAAGTTGCTGCTTTGTGATGAGCCAACCGGCGCACTGGACTATGTGACCGGTAAAAATATTTTAAAGCTTTTGCAGGATACCTGCCGGGATACGGGCAAGACCGTGATTGTAATCACCCATAATCAGGCGTTTACAGCCATGGCAGACCGGGTGATTCGGATTAAAAGCGGCCGTGTGCTGGAAATGACCTGCAATGAGAACCCCCTGCCCGCAGAAAGGATTGAATGGTAATGGCAAAAAAGAGACGAGGGATTTCTGCTGCGACCAAGGACATGCTGCGCGCAATCCGTAAATCTCAGAGCCGCTTTTTTGCTATTTTGGGAATTGTAGCATTGGGAGCTGGCTTTTTTTGCGGCTTGCTCTCCTGCGGCCCTGATATGCGCGATACGGTGGACGGTTATTTTGATGAATCCAATCTGATGGATATTCAAATTCTTTCTACATTGGGAATTACGCAGGAGGATGCGGAAGCGGTTGCAGAGATTGACGGCGTAAGCGGCGTGATGCCGGGATATCAGGCAGATACTTCTGTGATGCTGGATGACCGCGAAATGACAACACGGTTCCATAATTTGCCGGAAGACCTATCATTGGATAATCCAGATTATATTAACCAGCCGGTTTTGCTGGAAGGCCGGTGGCCCGAAAATGATTCTGAATGTGTGTTGGGACTTCGTCAGGCAGAAGAAATGGATGAATCCCCAATCGGAAAGACGATTACGATTTCTACTGAAGGGGACAGCGGATTAAAAAAGTCAAAATTTGAAGTGGTAGGTGTGGTAAAATCCGCCTATTACATTTCGTTTACCATTGGTTCCACTGCGATTGGCAACGGACAGCTTGATTTGTATGCATATGTCCCTACTGGCGCTTTTGACCAGGAAGTATACACTGAGCTTTTTGTGACAGTTGCAGATACCAAAGAGCTTGATTCTTTTGGAAGTGAGTATGAATCGGTCATAGATGAAGTCCAGGAAAAACTGGAAGAACTCGGGGAAGAGCGTACCGTTATCCGCACTGATGAAGTTAAAGAGGATGCCCAAAAAGAGCTGGATGATTCACAGGCAGAGCTTGATGAAAAAAAGGCGGAGGCTGAGCAGCAGCTGAAAGAAGCAGAACAGAAGTTGGAGGATAGCGAAAAAGAACTGGAGGATGGAAAAAAGCAGCTGGAAGATGGCAAAATCGCATTGGAAGATGGTAAAAAAGAACTGGAGAAATCGCAGAAAGAAATTGACAGCGGAAAAGAAAAGCTTTCTGATGCCAAATGGGACCTGCGGTGGGGACAGCTGCAATATGAAAGCCAGCGGAAAGAATTTGAAGACAAAAAATCACAGGCAGAAGAAAAATTTGCCGATGCCAAAAAGGAAATTGAGGAAAACCGGCAGACGTTGGAGGAAGCTAAGCAGCAGTTACGGTTAGCCGAGACTGCTTTGGCAGAAACAGAAACCTGGATTTCTGATTTGGAAGAACAGATTCAGCAGCTGGAAGAGGCCGGAATGACAGAACAGGCCGAAGAAATGCGGAAAACATTGGAAAGTGCCCGTGAATTGTGGAATACGGCAAATGATGAAGTGCAGACCCAAAAGCAGACGGTTGCCGATGGACAGGCGGCTTTGGATGCAGGCGAAAAAGAGCTGGCGGAACAGGAGGCCTCTGCGAATATTCAGTTTGAATCAGGACAAAAGCAGTTGGATGCGGCGGCTGCGGAACTGGCTGCCGGAGAGGCTGAGATTGAAGCCAATGAAAAGCAGCTGGAAGAGGGCCAAGCCGCTATTGATAGCGGGTGGCTGGAACTGGAAGCGAATGAGAAAAAGCTGACAGAGTCAGAAAAAGAACTGGAAGAAGGCGAGAAGCAGCTGGAAGAGGGCCGCTCAGAGTACGAGCAGCAAAAAGCTGATGCGGAAAAAGAGCTGAAAGATGCACAAAATAAGATTGACGATGCGCAGCAGCAGATTAATGACATTGAGATGGCACAATGGTATGTACTGGACCGTGGTGCAAATGCAGGCTGTGTGAGCTTTGAGAACGACGCCAACCGTATGGACGCGCTTTCTACTGTTTTCCCTGTAATTTTCTTTTTGGTGGCGGCACTGGTAGCATTGACAACCATGACCCGTATGGTAGAAGAAGAACGTGTCATTATCGGTACGTATAAGGCGCTGGGTTACACCAGAGGCCGTATTATGTTCAAATATCTCTTCTATGCAGGAACAGCGACCTTGCTGGGATGTATCATCGGCCCGATTATTGGTTTCAAAATACTGCCGTGGGTGGTATGGAACGCCTATCAGATTGTCTATTCCGGACCGGATATGATTCCGCCTTACCGGCTGAATTATGCACTGATTTCAATCGTTGTACTGATGGTCTGCACAATGGGCGCTACTTTTTCAGCGTGCTGGAACGAATTGCGTGAACAGCCGGCTTCGCTGATGCTGCCGAAGTCGCCCAAAGCCGGTAAACGTATTCTGCTAGAGCGCGTAACTCCCATTTGGAAACGCCTTTCCTTTACGCACAAAGTAACTGCAAGAAACCTGTTCCTCTATAAACGCCGCCTGTTTATGACGATGGCGGGAATTGCCGGATGTACAGCCCTTCTGGTAACCGGCTTTGGCGTGCGGGATTCGATTTCAGATATACTGGATATTCAATATGGTGAGCTTTATCACTACGATACAACCGTCACACTGGAAGAAGGAACTGAGGCTTCTGATGTGGAAGATTTTATCAGTGGATATCTGGATGATCCGGTTTTTGCCATACAGCAATCAGCAGAAGTGACGGATTCTGAGGGGGACAGCCTAAACATTTATGTACAGGCGCCGCAGGACAGCGCAGCATTTGCAAACCTGATTGATTTCCGCACACGTTCCGGACACCAGAAAGTGCAGTTTGATGACGACAGCGTAATTCTGAGTGAAAAGCTCTCTAATCTTACCGGTGTGGGAATCGGAGATACGCTGCGGGTAAAAATTGGAGAGCGTTGGCGTGATGTAACAGTTACGGGTATTACAGAACAGTATGTCTATCATTATATCTACATGGGTTCCACTATCTATGAAGAAACATTTGGTCATATCAATTGGAATCAGGTGCTAGGAGCTTATACTGGAGATGACCGGCAGGCTGCCTCTGATGAAATGCTGGAAAATAAGCATATTACGATGGTTTCATTCTCAGAGGAGACGCGTGACACCTTCAGCACTATGTTGAGCAGTATGAATTATGTTGTGCTGATTTTGATTTTCTGCGCCGGAATGTTGGCCTTTATCGTGCTGTATAATCTGACGAATATTAATGTAACAGAACGGCAGCGCGAGATTGCCACAATTAAAGTTCTGGGATTTTATGACAGGGAAGTCAGCATGTATGTCTACCGCGAAACAATCATGCTGACATTGATGGGATGTATGCTGGGTTTACTGTTTGGTATTGTATTGCATATCTTTGTCAT